>JAOZQN010000311.1 GCA_029932195.1 Bacteroidales bacterium
TTACTTTTTTTTATCCTGATTTTAACATACTTACAGTCAAAATGAGAACTGCTGTGAAAATACAATTAAAATATTACCTGATGATAAAACGAAATCTAATGCAATGTATATGATAGGAAGTATAAATTTGCATTTTAAAGATTATGATAAAGCATTGGAATACATGATTAATGGTTTTAACATAAGAGAAACAATGAACGATTCTGTCGGAATTATAGCTGGATATAATAATATTGCTAATGTTTATTATAGTAAGGAACAATTAGATGAAGCAATAAATTATTATGAAAAAGCATTACAGTTTGCAATAAAAAACAAAAATAAAGAATCGCAAGCCGGCATACTAGTAAATCTTGCTGGAGTTAATCTAAAGATGAAAAAATTTGACATCGCAATTAAACAAACAACAAATTCTTATAATATCAGTCTGGAATTAACAAACTATACTAATATGGTTGTCGCTCTAATTACTAAAGGAATGACTTATTATCATTTAAAAAAATATAACAAATCACTTGAAGCATACAATTTGGCTTATAAAATATGCGAAGAAAATAATTTAAAATATTATTCCGGACTTGTTCTCAGAAATATGGCATTAACATATCTGGCAATGAAAAATTATGTTTCGGCAGAACAAAATGCAGAAAATAGTTTAGAAATATCTGTAGAATTGAATATTCCGGCTATGCGAATTGAACTATACAGAATATTATCTGACATATACAAAGAAAAAAATGATTTTGAACAGTCGCTCAAATATTTTACTATTCATTTTGAATACTACGACAGTATCTCAAATGCTGAAAATATTGACAAATACAACGAATTGCTTGCAATGCATGGAATAGAACAAAAAGAAAATGAAATACTTAAATTATCTGCAGAAAAAGAAAAAGACAAACATAAACTCAGACAAAAAAATATTTTATTATTATCAATGTTTATTATTTCTGCTATTTTTCTAATTGCATTAATAATATTCGTTATTTTATGGAAAAAATTAATTTTTTCAAAAGAAAATATCGTAAAACGAAACCTTGAACTCGTAGAATCAGAAGCACAATTGAAAGACTCGGGAAAAAAATTAAGAGAATCTAAAACAGAATTAGAAACTATTATTGAACAATTAGAACAAAACGAATCAAATTCTACTAATATTATTAAAGAAAAATATAAAAACAGTTCAATGTCTGAAAACAAAATTGATATATTTGCCAAAAAAATTGTTGATTTAATGGAAAATGATAAAATTTATATAGAAAATGATATTTCAAAAAAGAAACTTGCAGACAAATTAGAAACCAACACAAAATATATTTCTATTACAATTAATCAAAAATTTGATTGTAATGTAAACACTTTTATCAACAGATACCGAATTAAAGAAGCTCGCCGACTGCTTACAACAACCGATATGAAAAAAATGACAATAGAAGCAATTGCAAAAAATGTCGGTTTCAATACTATAAATACGTTCAATAAAGTATTCAAAAACGAATTTGGAATTACTCCGTCCTATTATCTTAAATCTATCAAAAATAAATAAAATATAGGTTTTATATAGAGAATTTGCGAATTTTACGAAGCATCTCTCATATTATTAAATGCTATATATCAATAAATTAACTTCCTAACTATAGCATATTCGCGAATATGCCAAAGCTTCATTTGACTTTTATTTTTTCTTACCATATATTTGCAATACTATTTTTCGAAAAATAATATTCATTTAATTTCTAACTTTTTAAAATTTAATTTTAATTATGAAAAAAAATATTTTTGCATTAATTATGTTAGCCACATTATTAATATCGGCAACGGCACAAAGCCAAGTAAAAAGTGGAGTTCCTCTATCACCAACGCATGGCGAGTATAACAGTTCTCCAAACAATATGTTCCAAAACAGTAATAATTTTGAATATGGTGTGCAAAGTGATTTCTTACAAAAAACGTCAACAGTAAAACCGAGCAAAGCACACAAACCAAGCAGTAAGGGAACAGTATTTTTATCAGAAACTTTTGATACCGAAATACCCGCAACATGGACAATAAACAATACAGGTGCCGGAAATTTTCCCGGTTGGTTCTGGTCTGAATTTGATTATCAAATGGAGAACCCACCTTATGGTCAGCAATGTTTACTTCCTTTTTCCGGTTTTGCAATAATAAGCAGTATGTTAAACTGGTCTCTAATTGAATTTCATTTCAGTGAGGGAGAATTAATTTCACCTATTTTTGATGCAACTGATGTAAATAATACATTAATACTTGAATTTGAACATGTTTACAACGAACACTGGTCGATGGACGAGACTGTGGAGGTTCAGGTATGGGATGGAAGTGCCTGGCAAACAGTAGCAGATTTTGAAGGAGCTCCAAATGGTTTTTTTAATGAAGCTGAATATGTTGCTTTTGATATTACTAATTATATAAATAGTGAAATGCAAATTCGCTTTGTGTATGACGATGGAGTAGAATCAGGTAGTAGGGCATGTTATTGGGCTATTGATAATATAACTGTTTATGAAGCCGACGCACATGACTTAACAGTTTGGGATACAAAGTCGACGCTATTAAAATCGGAAATATCTTCATATCCTGAAGTTTTAATACATAATTATGGTTATTCTACTGAAACAGATTTCACAGTTGAAGTAACAATAAATGATGGGGTTTCAGATGTTTATTATTCTTCAAAAACATTAAGCTCGCAATCGCTTGCAGTTACCGAAAATTTATTGGTAACTATGGATAAACGTTGGACAACACCTGTTGAAGGTAACTATTCTATAATAGCAACAGTAACTGTAGAAAATGATGCTGTTCCAGAGAACAATTCCAAAACAACAGAATGTTCTATTAATGAGGATAATCTTAAATGGTATGGAGAGATAGCCGGAGGAAATAATGCTGTTTGGCGAGCTGTCTTAGAATTTAATAGCGGGAATGGAATTGACAGTATTTCAAATATGCGCATATTAGGATATGAATATACTTCTTATTCAGCGGAATGGATAAAAGGTGAAATGTATCGCTTAGAAGAATCAACTGACTTGTATGCCGGAAAAATAGTTAGGGTAAACCATGAAACGGGTGTGTTTACAGAACTCGGCACTGGGGCATTCTCTGCATCGGGACTAACGTACGACCCTATTGATGATATTACTTATATTATGGATAACAAAGGAAGGTTTTATACCTTTGATATAACAATGGGAATAACATCTCCAGTAAATAATACACCATTTATACCATTAGATAATGATTACTACGGAGCATTTGGAGTAGCTTGCACAGGTGATGGTATTTTTTATATTATTTCAAGAGAGTATCTTTTTGACGTAAGTCAATATGAGGATAGATTATTTCGATACAATCTCAATACAGAGGACTTAACTTTAATTGGAGTAATTACAGACTTTGGTTTTAGTATTGATATTACTTATGATTGGGATAATGATAAATTTTATTTTTTCGGACAAAAAACCGAGGGAACAAATATATATGAAGCCGGTATATATAGTTTAGACATAGAGACACTTGAAACAGAAAAAGTTCTTTCTTCGTATCAATATGTTGGATATACTCTTGCTATTCCCTACACTTCGGGTGCAAAACTTGTTTCTACAACTCCTTATAATGCTGAAGAAAATGTTACTTACAATACCACAGTTTCAGCAGAATTTGATGTGGATTTAACAGAAATTGATTTGTCTGGTGTAATTATAGAAGACGAAGACGGAGTTTGGTCTGGCAATTATACTGTTTCTGTTTCAGGAACATCTCCAAATACAATTGAATTTACTCACGATAATTTTACGGGTTATACCGAATATGTTGTTATTATACCCAAAGGTTCTGTGTCAGACGGAACACGAGAACTTGACAGAGACATTATTTGGAGATTTACAACAGGTGAAGGAATTGTTGATGTAAACGAAACACAACAAACAAATGTGGAAATATACCCAAATCCTTCCACTGGTATTTTCACAATTTCAACAACAGAAGATTATAAAATTAATATTGTGGATATTTCCGGCAGAGTAGTTTATATTTTAGAAACTAATACTTCTAATTCTCAAATTGATTTATCCAACATAGCAAAAGGAATTTATTTTATAGAACTTTCAAACGAAAATGAAAAAATAAACAGAAAAATTATTATAGAATAATTTTTTTTGTAGAAATGAAAAAAATCAATTGCCACGCCTTTTAAGGCGTGGTTATAATGCTATAATTCAGATTAGGGCTTTATTCCTTGACGTTGCTATAGAAAATGGCTAAAGCCCTATAAAATTTTGTGTAACTTTTTCCACGCCCTAAAACGAGGCAATTGAAATTAAACTGATTATAACGGATTTTGTTGAAATTGTAATAACTTTATTTATAATGAATTATATAAAATATAAAGGGAAAAAATCCGTGAAAAATCCGTTCAATCCGTGTTATCTGCGTTCCTATTAATTGAACAAATAGGTAACAGGAGTCAAAGCAGTTAGTAGTCAGCGATTTACAGTTTCAACAAAATACGTTATAATCAGAAATTAAACATTAAAAACAAATATTATGAAAACAATAAAACTCACATTATTTATTTTAATTCTGCTGTCAAATATTGCATTTTCTCAAAACGTAGCTATAAATGATGACGGTGCAACACCAAATGGTTCAGCAATTCTTGACCTAAATACCACAACAGGCGACAAAGGCTTGTTGATTCCGAGAATTGATTTGGAAGATGCAAGCACCGCTACACCAATTACTTCACCTGCCGAAGGATTAATTGTTTATAATGAAACTGGCACCGAAACACACGGATTTTATTATTGGAACGGTACGGCTTGGAACTTAATAGTAACAACAGAAACAGCTCTTTGGACAAGAGATGCAACAAACGGATACACATATCTGACGAATGCAACAGATAAAGTAGGAATAGGAACATCTACACCAAACGAGCAATTAGAAATTACAGGCAATTTTCGAATGCCACTAACTACTGTATCAAGCGGGATAATATATTCAGATGGAGTTCGGTTTATTCACACTTTTGGTGGAACAAACACCTTTTGCGGCAGATATTCTGGAAATTTTTCAATGTCAGGTGCAGAAAGTAATGTTGCTATAGGCTATTATGCCTTGTCGTCTTTAACATCTGGCGATGATAATATAGCAATTGGAAGACATGCAGGGAGCAGCATTATTACAGGCAAACAAAATGTGGCAATAGGTAGTTATGCTTTAACCAGAGCAGCATTGTACAATGTAGCAATCGGATACAAATGCCTCCAAAATGCAACAGGAAGTAGCAATACCGGTTTAGGACGCTATGCTTTACTTTCAACAACTTCGGGAGAGAACAATATAGCTATTGGAAAAGACGCAGGAAATAAAAACTCTATTGGCTCTACTAATGTTTTAATAGGTACTAATACAAATTATGGAAATCAAGAAGGTAGCAAAAACACAATAATTGGATACTATGCAGGAAGTTATGCGAGCTTACATAACAAGTCTGAAAATGTTTTTATTGGATATGAATCAGGAATTTCTGCAAGAGAAGGTTGTGATGGTAATATATTCATTGGTTTTCAATCAGGCTACACAAATCAAGCAGGAACAAATAATGTTTATCTCGGTAATAAAGCGGGATGGTCAGAAACTGGTAGCAACAAACTTTTTATAGAAAACTCAAATTCAGCAACACCACTCATTTATGGCGAATTTGATAATGATATAATAAAAATTAACGGAACATTTATTAAAGCTAACGATATTATTGCTGATAATGATGCTACTCCAGATGTATCTGCAAAAAACGTATGGACATACAACGGAACAGCTAACAGTGTTACATTAACAGATTTAGATAATGCCCAAGTTGGAGCAATTTATACTATTATTGGCAATTCAGATACTCATACCATTACGATTAATGATAGTGGTAATTTTAATTTGTCAGCAAATTGGACAGGTGGTATAGACGATGTCATTACCATTTATGTTCAGGCAGATAATGATTATATTGAAATTTCAAGAATAGATAATTAAAAAAAAACATAAATTTTATTTAGGGGGTTAAACAAGCTGTTCGGAGTTTTATTTCGGCGGCTTGTTTTTAATATTTTGATGGCGTAAAAAAGAGGTGACTTTAGCTATAATTGTTATATTGTTATATTGCTAAATTGTTAATAATTAGCACATTGACAATTTAACAATATAACAATTTTTAGCAATGTCACCATTAAATAACGCCATCAATATTTTGTTAAAAAAAGTTTCCCTAAAAAAGAATATTAATCCACGACTTTGATCGTAGGAAAAAAATGACTACGAAATAATTACTAACCATTTTAACGTTTTTTTATATGACGGAATAATTTATGTGTAAGTAGTTTCTCCAAGTTTCTTAACCATTAAAATGGTTGCTTTGTTTGTCTATTTTGCTTTCCCACAACTAAAGTCATGGGTTGATATTTAAAAAAGTGGGAGGACCTTTTTTATTGATACTCCCATTTTTTTAACACCTTGTCCTAAGCCAGACAAGCTGGAAAAGTTTTGAAATTATGAAGTTTTGAATAATATTATACAAAAAAAAACAACGATTTCATGATTAAGATACTAACTCCTCCCTCCTAACAACCCCTCCCTCCTCCTTCCTAACTCCCTCCACCCTCCACCCTAATAACTTCCTCCACCCTAACAACTTCCAATTCTTTTTTAAAATATTCCATATAATCCAGTCCATTTTTCACGTAATCGGGGTCGTAGGTTTTTGGTTTGCCTGTTTTGGGATATGCCTGTCCAGTATTGTGTATATGAAAAGCATCTTTATATTTTCCGGCTCGCAAATAATTCCCGTAATCTGTATTTATCCATTTTAAAGCCCATTTTATTCTGTCTTCACCACGCAAATCCGAAATAGTTATACCAAGCGAAACACATTTATACCCCATTATCTGACAAGGTCCCCAAGAGCGTGCAAGGTTTTTAAGAGCTTCATTATCAGCATTTTTTACTGTTTCAGGAGTTAGGTGTTCAAATTTTTCTAACTTATTGTTTCTTAGTTTTTTAAGTTCATTATAGACCCATTTTTCGAACCGAGGTTTGATTACTCTACGTCCCGAACTTTCCAACATTATTAGTGCCATAATATATTCAGGAGGCAATTCATATTTTTGGGAATATTTTAAAACCTCATCTTTGTAATTTATCAATGCAGCTTCTACACCTGCTTGACTATCAGAAATTTCTATTTCAATTTTATTATTTGGCGCTGTCTTTCTTTTGCTTTTTTTAGAAATATATAAAGCCGCAAGAATAATCAATAATAGAATAATTAAATTTCTTAAAATTTTCAAAAATTTTCTAATTTTATTTGAATTAAGAACAAAAGTTTTTTTATAATCTTCTGGTAAGTTATTATGAATATCCATTAATATTTTTGTAATCATTTGAGTGTGTAATATATTGAGGGTTTTTGGTTTCGCAAAGCGACAAAAAAGCCAAAAGCCAACTGCCAAAAGCCAAAAGCCAAAAGCCAAAAGCCAAAAGCCAAAAGCCAAAAGCCAAAAGCCAACTGCCAAAAGCCAAAAGCCAAAAGCCAAA
>JAOZQN010000312.1 GCA_029932195.1 Bacteroidales bacterium
TATTAAAGTTTGAGTTTACTCCTGTAAATGAGTATTTTAATAATTTTGTATAACGCAGAGTTTTGGGTTTATAGGAGTGCCCTCTAACTATTTTAGTTTTTTGATTGTTGCTACATCATTGATGTATTTTTTTGCAGATTCCATAGCTACATCGTTTATTAATTTATTTTCTTGTTTTGCTTTTTTTATTAGGCCGAGTGTAATATCATAAATTTCTGGCAATTCCACATCCACCGACTCTGGTGACTTACCTGCATGTTCGTTTGCAAGTTGAATTATTTCACCTCCATTAATTATGTATCCAGGAACGTATAGAATACCTGTTTTATTGAATGCTTTTTCCATTTTTCTGGTTTTTAAAACAGAGTTAGTGCTACCAGTAAGTATCTTACAGTTAAGTTGTTGTATGTCTTCTTCTTTCATTATGTTGTTAAAGGCACAGGAAATAAAAACATCGCATTTTTGTTTGTAAATTTCGTTTGGTTTAACAACTTTTATACCTGGAACTTTATCTTGAATAACTTTTATTTTATCGTAAACAACATCTGTAACAATAATATTTGTGTCAAATTTTAGCAATTCTTTAATTAAATTAGCCCCAACTTCTCCAACTCCTTGAACTGCAAAAGTAAGGTTATTTATTGAGTCTGCTCCTATTTTCTCTTTTACAGCAGCTTTTAATCCCCAAATCATTCCTTTTGCGATAGCTTCTACTGGTGAATTACCTGTTTTTATGTATTTTTCATCAATTCCGAGGAGGTAATTTGATTCACGTTTTATTTCGTGCATATCTTTGTCGCTAATTCCCGAACTACGGGCAAGAAACAATTTGCCATTCAGCTTATTAACAAATATTCCTAATGCTCTAAGATACATTTCATTTTTCACCTTATCCGAGTCGCCAAAAAGCACAATACTTCCTCCGCCAAAGCTCCTTCGCAAAAGTGCCGACCTATAAGTATTATAATAAGCCATTTGCAGTGCAATTTTTGAGGCTTTTTCTAAATTTTTGAAATCATAAATTCTGCATGTGGCGAGTGCTGGACCAAGAACGGTGTCGTTCAATACAATTATTGCACGCAAATTTACTGATGGTTCTTCGAAAAAAACAACTTCGTTGCTATTCGTAGATTGCATTAAATCAAATATTTCCATTTTTTTAAGTTTTGAAATTAAGAATTTTAGAAATTTTGAAGTGTTGAGTTTTATTTACGCTTTGCGTAATTCAAAACTTCAAAATTTCAGAACTTCAAAATTTATTAAGACACAAGCGAGGCGAGTGCTATTGAGTATAATTTTGTTTGAGCCGAGTCGCCACGAGACGAGAGTATGCAAGGAACTTTTGCTCCTGCAACAATTGCTCCTACTTCGGCTTTTGCAAGTTTTGTGTTTGTTTTATAAAAAACGTTTCCAGTTTCAATATTTGGAAATAACAAGCAGTCGGCATTGCCAGCAACTTCTGATTTTAAGCCTTTTAGATTAACACTTTCCATATCAATGGCGAGGTCTAATGCGAGAGGACCTTCAATTAAGGCATCTTTTATTTGTCCTCGTTCTCCCATTTTTGATAGCAAAGCAGCATCGGTAGTTGCAGGCATTGCTAACGAAACTTGTTCGGTAGCTGCAATTATTGCAACTTTGGGCTTTTCAATATTTAAGGATTTTGCCGTTTTTACCAGATAATTTGTTATTGCTATTTTTTGCTTTAAATCGGGAACAGGAATTATTGCCACATCGCTAACTACCAGTAATTTATGATAGTTTGGATTTTCCAGTATAGTAATATGTGTTAAAATTCCTTTTGGTGGCACAAGTCCGTTTTGTTTGTTGAGGATTGCCCGCATATATTTGTCGGTGCTGATTAATCCTTTCATCAAAATATCTCCTTTGCCAGAATTTATTAATTCCACCGCTTTTGTAGCGGATTTAGTATCAACAGTTTCATTAATTATTTCAAATTTAGAAATATCGTAATTATATTTCTCGCAAACGGCTTTTATTTTTTGCTCATCTCCCACGAGTGTTGCATCAATAAGTCCGAGTTCTACGGCTTCATTTATTGCTTCTATTGAATGAGCATCGTTGGGAAATGCTGCAACAAGTCTTTTGTTTGGCTTATTTTTTACTTCCTCAATTAATTGATTTAATTTTGTTATTTGCATTTTTTATTTCAGGTAAGGTGTTAAAAGTTATTAAGTTATCAAGTTAAAAGTTATCAAGTTCTTTAGTTAAAAATTCTCGGATTGTAAGTGATTAAATTGTTAAATTAATTTTTACAACGCTTTGCGTAACTTGAAACCTGAAACTTGCAACCTGTAACTGCTTACAAAAGTAAAATTGTTTTTGGAATTTTATAATTTTTCTAATAAAAAATCTGCATTTTTCATTCTCATTATTTTATTTTCGTTGTCATCTATTATTTTTCCTGTAAAATCAATTTCTTCAAAACCATTATAATTACTTAAATCACCTATTTCCCAAATTAAAAATTCTTTTTCATAATCTGTAAAATCCTCTTTATCCGATTTGTTTCTACTTATTCCAATATCTGTTTTATAAGTTTTATTGTTTTTTTTGATAGTAACATTTTTTAATAAATAATCAAAAAAAGCATCTTTTTTATTTGCAGGAATTTTAAAATAGTTCTCTATATTTTCTTTTGTATAGTTTTGATTAGAAATAGAATATATTGCAGTAATTATACTTATAAAATTTAATTTTCTGATAAATTGTCGTTCGTTATCATTTTTAGAATAACCCGATTCTATAAGAATTGTGCTTGTGCCAAGTTTTTGAATATTATCGCCAAAAGCATTTGGCATAAAAGCATCTGAATATTTTGCCACCGAGTTTGGAATTATTTTTTGAAGCATATTATTCATTGCCACAATTACTTGCATTGATCTTTTTCGTTTTTCGTCAATTGATTTTTCGTAATTGTAGGCAGGTGCAAGGAAAGCAATATTGGTATTATTTGGGGTGTTTTCTACGCCATAATAAATTTCTTGGTCGTGTAAATTAAATCCGAAATCTGGTTTTAATTCTGCTATTTGTTCCAACAGTATTTTTGATTCAGGAGCAGATTGTTTTAGTGCATCTCTGTTTAAATCAATGTCTTGTGCATTTCTACGTTTAAAAACTTCTGCACCGTCGGGGTTTAACATTGGAATAAAATATAAAGAGAGCCCCCTTAGTCCCCCAAAGGGGGAAACATCAATCTCCCCCTTTGGGAGACTAATCTGGTTTTTGCTTTCCCCCTTTGGGGGATTAACGGGGCTTTTTTTTTCCCCCTTTGGGGGACTAAGGGGGCTTCTTCCTTTTTTGAAAAAATTAAGAATATCCAAAATTGCAGAAGTTGCAACCGACTCGTTGCCGTGCATTTGCGACCATAGAAGAATTTTAACTTTACCTGTTCCAATTTTTATTCTAATTATTTCTCTATCTTCAAAAGATTTTCCAATAGTTTTTATCTCAAAAAAAGAATCTAAATTTTTCAGCAAAGGCATTAAATCACAGTGCTTAAACCTTCTTTCTATTATTCTTTTTTCAGAAAATTGATTGTAATTTTTTATTGCGAAATCTATGAATTGTTGCATTATGATATTGTTGAATTGTACTCTACATGATGTTTTTTTTATTTGATAAAAAAATATAAAATTTGATAAAAACAATTTAGTAAAGACGTTGCATGCAACGTCTCTACAAACTTCTTGTAAATTGTTTTTTTGAAAAATAATATATTCTTATCTCATTTTAAAAATCATCATGTAGAGTAGTTGAATTGTTAAAATTGTGATATTTTTTCACCATCTGATTTAATTAATTAATCATAGGTAGTAGTAGAAATTTCATATCGCCTTCTCCATTCCTCTTCCACTCCAAACTCATGGTCAAATATTAATGAAAAATCAATAATTCCATTTTCTTTATAATAATGATACACTTCTTTATATCCCCAATACTCTACAGTTAATTGTCCCTCTAAATTATATTCGTATGTTGCACTGTGGCTATAACCATTATGCATTGATTTTCTGTTTTCAACAATATACGATGAACTAATTACCCTATTTATAGAATCATACGTTAGATATTCATTTCCCCAAAATTCTTTCACACCATCTAAGTATATATAATATTTGATTTTATCAATTGACCATGGATAACCATAGTAGATGTATTTACTACTCTTTTCTCCATTATAAAATTTAACAATTTTTACTGTTTCTTTTTTATATTTTATTGTATATTTTTGGTCATAAATTATTACTTTTTGGAGTAAACCATCTGTTGAGTAAGAATATGTATTATAGTGTTCTCCATTAATTATCCAAGTACTATCTTGTTTTTCTTCAATAATCAAATGAACAACAGAATCTTTTGTGTTCTTTGTTGTTTTTAGTGGGAGTAATAATGTTTGAGAAAATGTTTCTAAACTTATACTTAAAAAAAAGAATAGTATTAATATTTTAAATAGTATTTTCATAAGAATTTTGGTGTAAAATTAAATCTAACAATTCTAATCCAAACTAATTCCACTTCTTGATGAGCTTCTTATTATTTTGGAATATTGACGTGAGTCTAATTCTAAGAAGAAAAAATGGATAGGATTTACTGGTTCTCCTTTAAAATGCACCTCGTAATGCAAATGTGAGACGAGTGATTTTCCTGTATTTCCCACATATCCAATTACTTCGCCTCGTTTTACTTTTTGTCCTGCTCGCACGTCCATTTCGCTGAGGTGAGCGTAGAGAGTTTCAAAATCACTTCCATGGTCTATGCGAATATGGTTTCCAAGTCCTCTAATTTTGTCGTTTGCTTTGGTAACTTTTCCGTCGGCAGTTGCAAAAATTGGTGTGCCTTTTGGGGCAGCATAATCAATTCCTGGGTGGAAAGAAGGAGTTTTATAAACAGGATCTATTCTTTTGCCAAATCCGTAAACTACTTTTTTTAGGTCGCTATTTTCAATTGGTTGTATTGCTGGAATATTATTGAGGCTTTCTTTTTTATCTTGAAAAAGACTTATCAGTTCTTTGTAAGCATCTCTTTCTTCTTTTAGCGAGGCTAGTGTTTTGTTGATAGATGCTGCGTTTAATTTGGACAAACTAACATCATTAAGTGAATCAAACAGAGTGAAATCTGTTGTTCTTTTACTCGAATTTGGAGGTTCGGCTTCAAAAATTGCTCTGTAAATATTTGCATCTCGTTTTTTTAATTCCTCCAATACTTTTTCTGTTTGCTCATATTTTGTTGTCAGATATTTGTATTGTTCTTCTAATTTTTTATTTTCTTTTTTTAGTGATTTTTGTCTCGGAGTTTCAATAATATAAGCCATTGCAATATACAGAACGACTGCAACCACAATTGTTGAAACAAAAATTGAAATTATAGATTTAATTACTTTTTGTCTGGTATTATCTACTTCGTGATAATCAAGAGATTTGGGGTCAAATTTGTATTTTTTCTTTGCCATTTTTAGTAAATTTACGATTTTTGAGTAATAATCAAGTTTAAAGTTCGTGTTTTTTTAATTTGTTTAATCAAGGATTGATACAAAGTAAACGAAAACTTAAAAAATCTGCAAGTGGAAAGAATTTTTAATTTTACACTTTAAACTCCTAAAACTATTAACTATTCTTTTGCAAAAGTAGAATTATTTTTATAGTTTTATATTTAAAAATGAAAAAATATTTTAAGGCAGGACAATCCCATTCGTGGAGAGTTGGAAACAAGGAAGTTCCAGAAGTTTTACAAATCACAGAAGAAGACGATGATAATAAAATTATGGCTCTTTCTTACAAAAAATTTAGTATAAAAGGTGTGCAATTTCACCCCGAAAATGTGCTAACAAAATATGGCAAAAAAATAATTGGAAATTTTATAAATAGTTAAAATAGCTTGCAGGTTTCGTAAAGCAATTGTAATTTATAATCGCTTTATGAAACCTACACCTATATCTATTCATTTATAATGGTTTCTATAAATTCAAAATCTATTTGTAGAAGATCGGCATATCTTTTACCTTCTTCTCTCATATCGCTGTCTCCTTCTTCGTAAAACCACTTGATAACAATATTGTGTCGTTTCATTTCTTCTTTTAACATATCAATTATTACTGCTACTTGTTTTGCAGAACTGGTATTGATATACCCAAACTTAAACTCTACTGTTGTTGTTTCAAGAGCTTTACTCTTAAAATAGTAAGCAAACCAGTTAATTATGTCTCTGTAAAAACTGACGGCATCTAAACACCAAGAGTCTCCACTAAATTCAAATATTTCCTTATCAGGATTTAGAGTTATTGCTGGAGTCTCTTTTGTTTTTCGAATAATTAAATTCTTTTTATTTATCTTATTTACAACTATTTTTTCCTCTTCTTCCTCTTTCTCTTCTTCAATTGCACAAAATTCAAAAGGTATTTCAGTTATTTCACTAAAATACTTACCTTCTTCGAATATCTCTTCATTTTCCTCGTAATAAAACCATCTTACTTTTATTTTATTACCATTATCTATAGCACTTTTTATTTTAGTGAAAAAATCAAATAAAATTTTAGAATTTGTTGTGTTATAGTATGTTAACAGTAAGGATACAGTAGTTTCATTCTTTAAGTTATAGTTGAGAAATTTTTCTGTTTCTATTAAAATTGGTTTCCAGAATTCATTAGTATTATCTGGCTTTATTTTTCCTTTTATTTTGATTGATTTTTTTTTGTAATCAATTAAAATTCCAGGAGTTTTTTCTGTTGCTTTTATTAAAAATTTCTTCATTATCCTGATATGATTATTTTATTGAATAGCCAACTTACAATTTAAGATTTGTTTACACCTTATTATCACTTAATTATAATAAGATTAGTGTTGATTCGTTTTTGTAAATGCGATATTAAGTTGAGTTTTTAGGAGCACCTTTTTAAGATTTCAAAAGTAATGTAAAAATTTATACTTGTGAAATACGACGAACTTTATATTTCTTTCATTACATAAATAAAGCCAAAATATTAAAACTCCAAAAATAATATGAAAAAAACATTTTTTTTGTTAAATTGTAAATTACAACTTATGATTTATGGTTTGTAAACTCTTACTACAAACAATAATTTTATAAAAGATAAAAAAAAGTTTGCATTTTAAAATCTTTAATTTATCTTTATAGATTAATATATTTATCATTCTCAAAGCTTATTTTACTATGCAAAATTTACAGAAAATTTACGAAAGTAATAATTCTACAATATATAAAGGAAAGTATGATGATTTTGATAATGATATTATTATCAAACAATTAAATGCTGAATATCCAACAGAAGAGCAAATAACTCAGTTTAATAATGAATATGAATTTACTAAAAACTTGAAAATTGTTGGAGTAAATAAGGCTTTAAAAAAAGACAGAAAAAACAATAAAAATATTCTTGTTTTAGAACATTTTGAAGGGCAAACCCTCAAAGAATTTATTGGTAAAAACAAATTAAGCACAAAGGAACTTATCAATATTGCATGTGATATTTCTCAAGTTATTGGTGAAATTCATCAACAAAACATTATACACAAGGATATTAATTCAAATAATATTCTTATAAATGATAAAAATGAAATAAGAATTATTG
>JAOZQN010000313.1:0-5308 GCA_029932195.1 Bacteroidales bacterium
ATAATGCGATTACTGTAATAAATAGGTTCTTTTTCATTTTAAAAAATTTTAATTATTAATAAATACTTTTTTTGTTATTATTTGTTCTTTATATTTTAATTTTACAATATAATTTCCTGTTGGTGCATTGAGTTGAATTTTTGTGTTATCTGAGCTTATATTATTGTGATATATTTTTTGTCCAAGAATATTATATATTTCAAGTTCGGCAGATATATTTTCGGAATTTATTAAAATATTTACAATATTAGAATGTGAATAAATTGATACATCATTATTCTTTTCAAGTTGATTAATTTCGGTTTGACTGGATTTAAAAACAAGTTGAAAACGGTCGTAGTAATTTTGATTATTTGTTTCAAATTCATAAATTTGAATTTCTTTTAAATCAATAATTTTATTTAGATATAAATCTTTTAGATAAATATTTGTTTGCTCATCAAAATTTAGTTCGGTTGCTGTTATTTTGCAAGTTCCTGTTGTGCCAGAGCGAAATCCGAGTGGAATAACAGTTTCTGTGTCGTATTCTGGTAACGAACTTATTGCAAGCCAGTTGTTGTTTGGAGTAATTGTGTAAATTTGCGGAACTTGTTCTGATGTTGAAAAAAGTTTGTAGGCATCAAATTGTCCATCGTATTCGTTGCTTGCTTCGGATAAAAAACGAATAACAGTTTGGTCTGTTACACCATCTTTTTCGGCTTGAAGCCTTATTAATTCTTGTTCTGCTATTCCTTTTTCTGTTCCTTTATAGAAATTTGCAGTGCTGTGTTTACGGCAATTATTGGTAAAAAGAATAGTTGAAGCTCCTGAATTATTTGCTTTTATAAAAACAGACTGAAATGCAGGAATATATTGAGAGCCTTCGTTTGCCGAAATTGCTGGATAGTAATCATCGTCTCCACCTCCATCAACATAATATTTATAATTATCATAATTTCCCGAACCGTTGTCATCGTAAAAATAAATTGCAGCATCAATATTTGTTTTTGTAATGTTGCCACTTGTCCAGTCTATTGCCGAAGGGTAGGGATTTCCTACCAAGTTCCAACCGTCAAACATGGCATCGCTGTGAGTTGCTGTGTTATCGGTATAATTAAGATTTACAGTTTGATTGCCTGAATTTACGTTTCCTGAAAAAGTTTTAGTTCCAGCAGTAGTTTCGTAGGCAACATATCCTGTTCCGGGAGTGAAATTTCCTGAAAATGAAGTCCAACCCATAATATCATTAATAAAATCGTTTGCACTCCACGAGTCTGCAATAGTTTCGCTCCAAGAATAAAGATTTGTTGCAACAAATTGACTGCTGTTTTGAACATCGACAGGCGAGGCAAAATAATGCCAATTATTTGCTGTCATATATCTTTCGGCATTTGTTGTTCCGGAGCCTTGCACCGTGCTTTTTGTAATAAGCGAAGCCGAAGCAGTTAGGTCGGTTGGTGATTTAAAATTTGCAATTCCGTTGATTGTAAAAGGGTCGTTTACAGTAAGTTGCTCGCCTGCACTTGCAGTAAAAACGGCATTTGAACCAACAGTAAAATCATCAACTTCTTCAAGAGTGGTTGTTGCAAGTGTAGGCGAATTTTTTACAATATCGGGAGTTCCTTTTACTTGATGTATTCCTATATTATCGGTTACAATGGGCGAGCGACCTTTCGACCAATTATTTCTGACCGCCCAAGCACCGTCATCTGTTCCCCACCAACGGTTAAAAACGGTGCTTTCTTTCCAAATTGGTCCTGTTGTTTCGCCATCTGCATTATCTGCATTGTTTTTAAGTGTGCCGTCATTGTTTGCTTTATAATCTGTTACTGTTGTTGTGTTACCAAAATGATTAAAATTGTAATAAGCCATAAGATTGTCTGTTGTAGCATCACTAAGTTCCTCTGTAGAAAATTCTTTGTGCATGTGGTCTTGTATTTCGGTGGCAGTTCTTACATCGTCCCAAATACGTAGTTCGTCAATATATCCAGGAAAATCTCTATCATTATTAGCAAAACCTCCACCTTGCCTGTCGGCGAGATAAAAAACATTTCCAAAAGTATTGGTTGAACTTATTGATGTTGTTTTTATTAATACACCGTCAAGATAAAATTTTGCTTCATTTGCTGCGTCATCATAACTACAAGTTATATGATACCATTTATTTAAGGTTAAAGTGCCAGTAGAACCACAATTTGTATTATCGGCATAAAAAATATAACCCGAAGCAGAAGTTGCACCACCCTCTAAAGAAGGTCTGGACGTTCCATTATTTCCTTCCCAAATATGACAACCATCAGAATCCGTAGGCTTAACCCATACTTCTATTGTGTATGTTGTAATTGCACTCCAATTGTTTGGTGCTGTGTTTGTTGGGATACTTACCCACGCATCTGAACCGTCGAATTGAAGACAATTTCCCGGTTCTGGTGGAATTTCATACATAAGGTGGTATTCGTTTCGTGATGGGGCTGCTACGCTTTTGGTCATTTTATCGTTTGGCATATCGAGGGTAACATCTAAATTGCTTGTCCAAGCACCTGATGCATTGTTGCTTCGGTAAGCAAGGTCTAATTGTGATTCGTCCGACCATGTTTTGTATCCGTTATACATAAGTTCTAAATCGTAGGTTGGAGCATCTCCGTTTGCAGGAAAAACACCCCAGTAATGTCCAGGAATAATAGTACCAGCTTTTCCTGTTGTTGTAACATCATTAGGCGTGTCGTTTACTTTATAAATTTGCACTCCATCGGGACTTGTTGTTCCTCCCCAGTTTGATATTGTTAAAATATCTCCTTTTTCATCTTTTATTTTAACTTCTGTAATTATTTCATCTGTGGTATTCCAAATGGGAGTTCCAGCTATGATGCCATCGTTTGAGTTTGAGCTAACATCGGTAAGTGTTGTTCCGCTTCCTTTCTCAAAATCGTAAACAGCAATAATATTTGCTTCTGGAGCATAAGTTCCATACATTGAATTAAAAATTTGTGTTTCAGTAAGTGCTGTGTTCCAAATTTTTACTTCGTCTATTTTTCCATCAAAAAAATTAGAATTATCTTTAGCACCAATATATGTATTGCTTGCTGCATAATCTAAATTATCTGTTCCTGTTCCATCGGCGGTTGCATTTATATACAGAGTAATTGCTCCTGCCGAGGTTTTTGTAAATGCTACATGATACCAAGTATCATTGTTTACAACGGTAGTAGAAGTGGCTATTGTTGTTGTATATTTTTTATATTCTAATTGTCCGGTAGCGTTTATTATTAGTTCAAATTGATCGGTATCGGTACTTGCGTTTAAATATTGCGAAATAATAACATGGTTTGTTGCTCCGTTAGTTACTTTTACCCATGTAGCAAAAGAATATGCTTGTGTTGCATCTGTTGTAGAGAATAAAGATGAAGACAGGTCTATTGCATCATCGGTGGCATCAAATGTAATTGTTGTATTTTCTGTATAAAGAAAAGTGCTTTCGTCTCCTATTGCTGCTCCTGATGTTACCCATGTTGGTTGGGCATAGGCTGAAATTGAGCATATTATCAGTATGAGAATTATATGGGTTAATTTTTTCATTTTTTTTAGATTTAATTTGTTAGAAAAATATGACGCTCAAAGGTGCCTTGCACGCTTTGAGGTCTTTTTTTTTGTTAGTTTTTTGTTCCGTGGTTTCCATTTCCCGATTTGTCGCAAATATCTTTTCCGTCTTCACAGGTTCCGTCTTCTCCTTCGTTCATTCGGTAATATGCAACAAGCCCTGGTTCTGTGCCAGTTAGTTGTTTGTTCATGTTGTTGCGTATTTCTGTTTGGGTTAAGGCACGGTTCCAGATTCTATACTCATCCATATCTCCTTTAAATGCTCGATGACTTGAATTGGTTTCTATGTTATTACTTTTTCCTATTTCGGCATAGTTATTTGTGCTAACATCTCCTACAGAACTTATATCAAGCGTGTTTGTTTCTTTTACACCATTAATATAAAAAACAGCATTACCGTTTCTGTCTGCAACAATAGCAACATGATACCATTTTCCTGTTAGAAGTATTGTATTCCCAGTAAACGTTCTATGAGAGGAACCACCGCTTCTTATATAAAACTCTAATTTATTTGATATTCTTAAACTAAATAAAGTTGTGCTTCCATTTTTAACTCTTTTTGAATATATTCCTTGACGATCAGAAGATCCATCTGTGTTAATCCATGCTTCAATTGTAAAATCAGAAGTACCAAAATCTAATGAATTATCGTCTGTAACTTTTATATAGTTTGTTGTTCCGTTAAAATCCAAAGCATATCCTGCTCCCTGCGTTTGTGCATTTGTGTTTATTGCCGAAAATGCAAATAGGCAAATTAATAGTGTTGTTACTTGTAATTTTTTCATTTTTCTATTTTTAAAAAGTTAATATTTATATTTATTTTTTTTCTCCATGGTTTCCTTTTCCCGATTTATCGCAAACATCTTTTCCGTCTTCGCATGTTCCGTTTTCTCCTTCGTTCATTCTGTAATATGCCACAAGCCCAGGCTCGTTACCAGTTAGAGGTTTGTTCATGTTGTTACGAATTTCAGTTTCGGTTAAGGCACGGTTCCATAGTCTAGCTTCATCAAGTATGCCATCAAAGAAATTAGTTTTATTATCGTTTACTCCAATAAAAAATTTACTGTCTGTTATTTTTATTGCACCAGTCAAAGAAGTTGAGCTTTTTAGATTTCCATTAATATATAATTTTATTTTTTTTTTATCAAAAGTTGCTGTAACATATACCCATTTATTAAGCGGAAGTGGTGTTGAACATGATTTTGTTGTACCTCCAGTATTTACATAAAACATTAAATTTCC
Organism: Bacteroidales bacterium; assembly: GCA_029932195.1. GTDB lineage: Bacteria > Bacteroidota > Bacteroidia > Bacteroidales > JAOZQN01 > JAOZQN01. The sequence goes on from JAOZQN010000313.1 coordinate 4,819, forward strand.
ATTAAATACTCTAAACAACCAACTTCTGCCTCCTGATCCAGTGTTCCATCTTGACATTATTGCACGAGGAGATGATTCTGGTATTGTACTTCTTGTTTTAATCCAAGCAGAAACTGTAAGTTCTTCTATGTTTAATATATCATTTACTCCGCAATCAATATAATCACTACTTCCATCAAAATCCAGAGCGTATCCTGCTCCTTGTGTTTGTGCATTTGTGTTTATTGCCGTAAATGCAAATAGGTAAATTAATAGTGTTGTTACTTGTAATTTTTTCATTTTTCTATTTTTAAAAAGTTAATATTTGTATTTATTTTTTTGTTCCATGGTTTCCATTACCCGATTTGTCGCAAACATCTTTTCCAGCTTCACAAGTTCCGTCTTCTCCTTCGTTCATTTGGTAATATGCAACAAGCCCAGGCTCGTTACCAGTTAGTGGTTTGTTCATGTTGTTACGAATTTCTGTTTCGGTTAAGGCACGGTTCCATAT
>JAOZQN010000313.1:5408-7592 GCA_029932195.1 Bacteroidales bacterium
CCCGATTTATCGCAAACATCTTTTCCTTGTTCACAAGTTCCGTCTTCTCCTTCGTTCATTCGGTAATATGCAACAAGTCCTGATTCTGTGCCAGTTAGTTGTTTGTTCATGTTGTTGCGAATTTCAGTTTCGGATAAGGCACGGTTCCAGATTCTAATTTCGTCAATATTTGATTTAGAATAAGATTGTCCATCGCCTATCCAAGCTCCTATTGTGAATGGTATTGATGAATTGTTATTGACTGTACCTGCAGTGTTTGAGACATTATCTAACTTTCCATTCACATATAGCTTATGACTTCCACTCGTATAGGTAATAACAATGTGATTCCATTCATTATCTTTTACAATAATATTTCCTGTTAGTACAGGCGGATTTGCAACATAAGGATTCCATACTACTGTTGCAGTTGCAGGATTACTTCCAGATAAACCAATTATCTGATTTGAGAAAATACCATTGTGTTGTCTTCCGCAAACACTACCATAATAACTATTAAAGATATTAGCATCCTGTGTCCCAGACCATTTTACCCAAATTTCAATAGTCCCTGTTTGTAAATTATTTAGCCCAGCTCCGCCTGATACATTTACATAATCAGTACTTCCATTAAAATCCAGTGCATATCCTCCTGCTTGTGTTTGTGCATTTAAGTTTATTGCCGTAAATACAAATAGGCAAATTAATAGTGTTGTTACTTGTAATTTTTTCATTTTTCTATTTTTAAAAAGTTAATATTTATATTTATTTTTTTTCTCCATGGTTTCCATAATAAATGTATTCGCGTTTCAAGGCAAATATTAGCGTTCTTCAATCTTGTTATTAATCTGTTTCAATTATTTTCTCTATTTCATCAATACTAATTTTCAGTATAACAGATATTTCTTCTTTACTTTTTTTCTCAACGTGAAAAAGTATAACTATTTTTGTTTTTAAATTAGCTTGTTTTTTCTCTTCTTCTGCTTGTTTTATTATATTTTTACTATTTACTTTTTCTTGTTCTATTCCTTGTTCTATTCCTTGTTTTATTCCTGCTTTTTCACCTTTTTTATATACAAAAGTAAATTTACCTCGTTCGTCTTGTTTCCGCATAGAAACATAATCATATACTTCGAGTTCTTTTTTTGACCAGGAATGAGTATTTGCGTCTAAATATGCTTGGAACAATCCTTTATCTTTTATATGTGAAGGAATTTTGTCTAACTTATCTGAATGTTTTAAAAAATAAATCCACTTATCTGAAAGAGTTGTTATGTCATCTAATTTTTTGGTGAATTTTTTAAGCTCTACAAAATTATAGTCAAAATCTTTTAATGAATGTTCATAAGTTTTAGTGTCTAATATTAAATGTTTGCTAATATAGTCTTCACTTTTAGTGAAATTATAATCTAAAATAGCGATTAAAATAACCTTTTTCAATTTTGGATAGTCTTCGCCTCGTTCTATTTGCGAAACATAGCGTTTGGCGGTGTAGTATTGAAGTCGTTTATCAAAACCCGCTTTTTCTTCTACTTGCATTTCTACAATATAAGAATGTTCTTTTTGGTCGGTTACTCGAACATCAAGTATTGTGGATTTTAGGTCTTTTATTACTGGTAATTGATAAGTGGGATTCATTTCTACCTTTATTATTTTTTCTTCTTGCGACAAGTCAAGTATCGCATTGATAAAAGAAATTATTATCTCTGTCTTTTTTTCGTTCCCAAAAATTTTGCGAAATGCAATGTCGTTTTTAATATCTACAAATTTCATAATAGTAATTTTTTTAAGTTTTAAAAAGTTAATATTTATATTTAATTTTTTGTTCCATGGTTTCCATTTCCCGATTTGTCGCAAACATCTTTTCCGTCTTCACATGTTCCGTTTTCACCTTCGTTCATTTGGTAATATGCCACAAGTCCTGGTTCGCTGCCAGTTAGTTGTTTGTTCATGTTATTGCGTATTTCTGTTTGACTTAAGGCTCTGTTCCAGATGCGTATTTCATCAAGTTTTCCTGCAAAAAATTGAGAAGGAGTACCTGCGTCCCATTCTTGACCAATACTAAATTGACCATTATTTACAGGACGAGAATCTGTAGAGAAAGATAAATCCAATATCCCATTAATATATAAATTTGCATTATCAGAAACATCTATTGTGAGGGTTATAAAATGCCATTTATTTATTGCGTAAGTATTATTAGTA
>JAOZQN010000314.1 GCA_029932195.1 Bacteroidales bacterium
TTTTGATTACTACATTAAAAATGTCCAATTTTACAAACCAACTTTTTGAGGTCTGAACATCCATTTTTAGCCATTCTAAAATTGTATCTTGAAAAATAATTTTTATTTCAAAATTAGGAACTACAAGTTCGTATTTCTTACGTGATATTTCTTTTCGTGTTGTTAGGCAAATTAAAATAAATAATTACCCATTTAAACTTGTTCGGTTTTTGCTTTATTCGCAAAAAATCTTTAACTGCTTCAAGAAAGGTTCAAATATTCCCGATATTCTCACATTTAATGAGTTTTAAAATTAGCGAAATCAAAGTTATATCTTTAAAATCGGAATATCCAAGATTTAGTTTTTTCATCTTTTTAAAGTTTTATATTGTAAATAATTGTCTAAACCATGATTTGCTTGATTTAAGGATTGCCATGATTATTATAGCAAAGAGATGAAAGAATAATCCTATAAATCATGGTTTAGACAATTTTGTTGGGGGCAAGCCCTAAGGTGTTAATAAATTTCATATCTGAGTCCCCTCCGAAAAACATCTTTTTTCCAAACTCAGCGTTGGATACAAATTTTAAAACACTTATTTACAATAAGTAAACTCCATTTATAAAATCCAGATTCGCCTTAATTTTGGAAAAAATACACTTCTATGAGTGGACGTAAGATTTAATGTTAGAAAATATAAAATTAAAATAAATATTCAAAAATAAAAAAAAATATTACTTTTGGCACTTTGGTTATACCAAAGAACAACTATAAATATTACTTGGTGATAGCGAATTAATAACTTAACACTAAAAACTTAACACTTTTTTAATTGGCAGGAATTTACATACATATCCCATTTTGCAAAAGCAAATGCAATTATTGCGATTTCTATTCTGAAACATTTCAAAATAAGAATACTACCGAAAAATATGTTCTTGCATTGCAAAAAGAAATTGATTTACGAATTGATTATTTAGATAATTATAAAATAGAAACAATTTATTTTGGAGGAGGAACACCTTCGGTTCTTTCTGTAAATCAAATAAATAGTATTTTTGATAAAATAAATGACAGTTTTGAAATATCAAAAAATTTAGAATTTACTTTTGAAGCAAACCCTGATGATATTAATCTCAAATATTTAGAGAATCTAAAAAAACAGACAAAAATAAATCGCTTAAGTATTGGTTTGCAGTCATTTTACAATGATGATTTAAAACTTATGAATCGCAGGCATAATGCTTTGCAATCTAAGAAAGCAATTCGTGATGCTCAAAAAGCTGGCTTTAATAATATTTCGGGAGACCTAATTTACGGACTTCCAAAAATGACAGCTCAAAAATGGGAGAATAATTTAGATGCCTTTTTTGAACTTAATTTACAACATCTTTCTGCTTATCACCTAACTTATGAGAGTGGAACTTTATTTTACAAATGGCTAAAAAATAAAAAATTATCTGAAATAAATGAAAATAATAGTATTGAACAATTTGAAATTTTAATGAAAAAAGCGGAGAGTAATAATTTTATTCATTATGAAATTTCTAACTTTGGCAAAACAAATTACTTTTCTAAACACAACTCAAACTACTGGAACAGAGTTAAATATATGGGACTAGGAGCTTCGGCACATTCCTACAACGGAAAAGAGCGAGAATGGAATATTACAAATGTAAACAAATATATAAGCTCAATTTTTGAGAATAAAATCCCCTCAGAAAAAGAAATTTTATCTGCACAAGACAAACTAAATGAATATATTATGACAAGTTTGAGAACTTCGGCAGGAATTGATTTTGACTATATGAAAAATAGTTTTGATAAAAAAGAAACTTCATTTATAGAAAAACAATTAAATAATAAGTTAGAAACTGGATTTATACAAAAAACAAATAATTTTTATAGCCTCACTAAAAAAGGAAAATTTATCTCCGATGCTATAATTTCTGAATTGTTTTATTGTTAAATCGAATCTTATGATGTTAATAATTCAGAAATAAACTAATATAAGTAAATAGACAATTTAAAATGGATAATTGACAATTAGTTTACTACTGATTATCAAGTGTAAACCAATCGTAAATCGTAAATTTAAAATTGTCAATCTACGTACCAATAAACTAAAAACCAACATGAAAGTAACAGTAAATCATAAACTCACATCGGCAGAAGCAAAAGATAGAATTTCTAAACTTGTTTTTGCACTTAAAAAACAGTATAAAGATAAAATTACGAACATTTCAGAAAGTTGGAATGGTTATAAAAATGATTTTTCGTTTAGAATGCAAGGCATGAAAATAGTAGGAAATATTTTGGTTACAGAAAATAATGTTACAGTAAACGGCAAATTACCATTTATGGCTATGCCCTTCAAAAGCATGATAGAAAGCACTATAAAAGAAAAAGCAAGCGAACTTTTGCAATAGTATGAGCAACAGGGCACTCCTAAAAACTCAAAAATCAAGGCTTTCAAAATTCTTCAAGTTTGAGTTTACTCCTGTAAATGAGTATTTTAATAATTTTGTATAACGTAGAGTTTTGGGTTTTTAGGAGTGCCCAACAAAAAAACCGCAACAATTTAAGATTGTTACGGTTTTTTATTTTACTATATAATTTTACATTTCTCTAATAGAATGACGTTTCATCACAGTAACAGTCAAGTCTTTATCTTCACCTTTAAGGTAATCGCTTACTGTTTTTTTGTTGTCTTTAATAAATGATTGATTAAGCAAAGTATTTTCTTTAAAGAATTTATTTAATCGTCCTTTAGAAATTTGCTCAGCAAGTTTTTCCGGTTTGCCTTCGTTGATAGCTAACTCTTTACCAATCTCTAATTCTTTCTTTACGATATTTTCAGCAACATCGTCTTTATCTATTCCTGCTGGGTTCATGGCGGCAATTTGCATTGCTACGTCTTTACCAACTTGGTCTTCAGCGTAAGTTTTATTAAATCCTACCATTGTAGATAATTTTTTATCTTGGTGGATATAAAATTCTACTTTGTCTGCTGTAATTTGGCTAAAATGAGACAATTGCATTTTCTCACCAATTATACCAGTAGATTCAAGAATTTCTTCGCTAATAGTTTTGCCTCCTATTTTTGCATTGTTAAGTTCTTCTAAATTAGTTGCTCCCGAAGTAAGGGCTACTTCTAAAATAGTATTAGATAAATTGATAAAGTTTTCCGTTTTTGCAACAAAATCAGTCTCACAGTTAAGTGAAATAATTACTGCTTTTGTTTTGTCATCATTTGATTTTGCAAGAACTACACCTTCTAATGCGTCTTTATCAGCTCTTTTGGCAGCTATTTTTTGACCTTTTTTTCTTAGTAAGTCAATAGCTTCATCAAAGTTACCATCAGTTTCGCCAAGTGCTTTTTTACAATCCATCATACCTGCACCTGTCATTTTTCTAAGTTTTGCAACGTCTGCTGCTTTTATTTTTGCCATGATTATTTAAAAAGTTTTGAAATTTTGAAGTTTTGAAATTTTGAATTTATTTACGCAAGTAACCCAATTCAAAATCTTAAACGTTCAAAAAATTCATAATTTATTTATAAAAAATAAAGAAGTAAAAAGTATTATTGGCTTTTTACTTCTTATTAAATTTTCACACTTTAACTGTTTTCTTAAAATTGTTTTATTGTTAATATTGTTTTATTGTTAATATTGTTTTATTGTTAAAATGATTAACAATAAAACGATATAATAATAATATAACAATTATTTCCTTGCAGCTACTTTAGTTTTCTTGTCAGATTTAGTAGCATCTTTTTCTGCTTTTCTTTCTTGCAAACCTTCTTTTATAGCATCTGTTAGAGTTCCAACTATAAGAGCGATTGATTCAAGTGCATCGTCGTTTGCAGGAATAGGAAAATCTATATTGGGACTTGAGTTTGTGTCAACCATACCAAAAACTGGTATTCCTAATTTTTTAGCTTCGGCAACGGCAATTCGTTCTTTGTTTACATCTACAACAAAAAGAGCAGAAGGCATACGAGTCATATCAATGATACCACCAAGTCGTTTGTCTAATTTTCCTTTTTCTCTTGTAAGTTGTAATCTTTCACGTTTTGCGAGTTTAGAAAAAGTTCCTTTTTCTTCCATTAATCTAATGCTGTCCATTTTTTTAACAGCTTTTCTAACGGTAGCAAAGTTAGTTAACATACCTCCCGACCATCGTTCGGTTACGTAAGGCATTTCAACTGTTTTTACTTTTTCTGTAACTATGTCTTTTGCTTGCTTTTTTGTGGCAACAAATAAAATCTTTCTTCCAGATTTTGCTATTTGTTTCATTGCAGCAGCAGCACGGTTTATTTTTACTATTGATTTTTGTAAATCAATTATATGGATTCCGTTTCGTTCCATAAAGATGTATGGAGCCATTTCTGGGTTCCATTTTCTTTTGAGGTGTCCAAAATGCACACCCGCGTCCAATAATTCTTGGAATGATAAATTTGGCATTGTGTATTTTTTTTTGATTATTGTTTACCTTCGTAAAAAGCAACTACTAAGTAGCATTATTTAAGTTATGAAATTTTGAATTTATGAAGTTTAGAAAAATTCAAAACTTCTTAATTTCTGAAATTCAAAACTTTTAAAAAGATGGTCTTAATAGTTTTGATACTAAACAATAATTTAACGTTTACTAAATTGAAATTGTTTTCTTGCTCCTGGTTGTCCTGGTTTTTTACGCTCTACTACTCTTGCGTCTCTGGTTAGGAAACCCTCTTTTTTAAGAGCTGTTCTGTCTTCCGGATTTGCTTCTACCAACGCTCTGCTTATTGCCAAACGTAGGGCTTCTGCTTGTCCGTTAAATCCGCCACCATCTACATTTACTTTAATATCGTATTTTTCTAATACGTCAAGTAATGTTAGTGGTTGTTTTACAACGTATTGTAGTGTTGGCACAGGAAAATAAGAATTTAAGTCTCTCTTATTTATAGTAATCTGTCCTGTTCCTTCGCTCATGTATATACGTGCTACGGCAGCTTTTCGTCGTCCTATTGTGTTAATAATTCCTTCCATTTTTTCTTATTTTAAATCAGATAATTTAATTTGTTTTGGTTTTTGAGCTTCGTGTGGATGCTCGCTTCCTTCGTAAACAAACAAATTTTTGAAAATTTGGTTACCAAGTCTATTTTTTGGAAGCATACCTTTTACTGCGTTTTCTACTACTCCTGTTGGTTTTTTAGCTAATAATTCTGTTGCAGTTCTGCTACGTAGCCCGCCCGGATAACCTGTATGACGAATATAAGTTTTGCCAGTCCATTTGTTTCCGCTAAGCTTAATTTTTTCTGCATTAATAACTATAACGTTATCGCCTGTGTCTGCATGAGGGGTAAAAGTTGGTTTGTATTTACCTCTCAATATTTTTGCAACCTCAGATGATAAGCGTCCTAAAATTATGTCTTCGGCATCAATCAAAATCCATTCTTTTGTTACGGATTCCTTGTTTGCCGAAATTGTTTTATAACTCAATGTGTCCACTTGTCTAATGTTTTAAAATTATTTATAATATGTTAAAGTGTGTAAAAATAAGAACATTACTCTAAAAATGTCTTACCTTTAGGATTTGCAAAAATAATATTATTTTCTAAATTAACAATATTTATAAACATTATTTGTTAATAACTTTCTACAAAAAACAGTTACAATCTTATTTTCAGATAAATACAGTAGTTTTTTTATCTGATTTTTTTTTATAAGAGTAAAACTTAATTTTTGAGAATAAATTAAGTCAATGAGTAAGATTTATTTTTTTATCATTTTTATTATGCTCATATTCTCCGAGCTATAAATTATTTGCGATTTTGTTGATTAAATTGCAATTAAAGTTTTATGAACGGACGAGATAAGAATGTTAGTGTGTCTAAATTTTTATCCAAAAATGATAAATAAAAATATCATCAATTTCTCTATGTGCAATAGACTGTAAAAAAGAATAGTGCGTTGAGATTTTATCTACTTTAAGCATCTCATCAGAACTCCAAAAAATATCATCTTTTGCTAAATTATCAATCCAATCATTAACTTTATTTTTCCAAAATTCAAAACCTTCTTGCTTAATAAAACCTACTATTCCACATTCATTTAAGCCTTTACCGTGTTTTTCAATTTTAAAACGTTCTATTCCTCCGTTTTTATTGTCTCCTAAAACATATTCTGTTTTTCTGTTTTTTGGTGGAGGTGCGGGTAATATTTTAGACTCAACAACAAAAAGAGGTTCGTTTGTTTTTCCTTTTTCTATTGCGTGAAAATAAAAATCAGGAATACCCTTTGTGCCAAAAAACAAATCACTATACTGATTTTCAGCTGATATTGAAACGTTTTTATCAAATAAAACTGCATTTATTTGTTCTACAAGAATTTGAGTTAATTTATTTTCATTAAGTGGTTTTATTAACTTTGAATTGTCTAATGCTGAAATAAAATATTCAGGGACTTCTTTTATCGTATTTACAATAAAAGAAATAGTTTTTCCTTTCGGAATACTTGTTTTAGGTTCTTGATTATTATTATATTCTTCTACTATCATTTAATATCCTAATTTTGAGAGGTCAGAAAAACATTTATCGGCATCACGATAGGCAATTAAAGATAGCCAATATCTATATTGATTTGGTTTTACAAATACTATTGTATCTTTATCAGGATATAATTTTATTATCCTGTTTACAGTAAGTTGTTTTGATATTTCAAAATCTGTTAGTGCTTCAATATTTAGCTTTGAGTTATCTTTATGAAAAACAGTGGCATCTTTTTTCGAATCGTATTTAAAAATAGCAGCAATAAATGAGTTTTTTAATTTCACAACATCACTTAATCTAAAATGCTTGTTTTTATCTTCGTAAATCAAATTAAGAACTTTTGAAAATTCTTGCCCGTAATCTGAAATTGTATTTTTAAATTTGCTTTGTGGTATAAGTTTAACAGCTTTTGAGGCTTCTCCATTTCTAATAAAATCTTGTGTAAAGTTGTTTACATCTGAAATAATTTTTTTATCAAATTCAGATAAATGTATTTCTTGTTCAATAAAAGGGATATTCATTACATCTTTTTTCAATAATGCAGTATTCCTATTTATTAGCAAGTAACTACTTGTGGCGAACATATAAAATCTATAAAATTCATTAAAGTTTTCAAATGAATAAATAATAGATTTCAGGATTCTTTCTTTTTTAGAAACGATACCAATAATTTGATGTTTGTATGAAAATGTTTTCTTGTTGTAATGTATTGGGATTCTTTTTTTTCCAATATTCTCTCTAATAATAATATTTGGCGATTCAAATATTATTTTTGGCGGAACTTTTTCAAATTTTATACTCTTATCTATTGATTTTAAAGCATCATAATTAATGTAATTTTCTAAAATAGCTTCTGTGGGTATGGTAGGAATATTATATATATAATCAGGATTTAATTTCCTTTTTGTTCCAATAATGTATCCTTCTCCAACTTCACAATCATTATTTTTAATGTAATTTTCAAAAGTTGGAACATTTTTAACCTTTTCTACTAGAATTTTTACTCTTCCTCCACCTAATAAATTATTTTTCCAAATATATTGATTTTCAACAGCCGAAATTCTATCAACAAAAT
>JAOZQN010000315.1 GCA_029932195.1 Bacteroidales bacterium
GAAAATATAACAAAAATTGATTTGAAATTGTTTTTTTTTTTAACAACTCGTAGATTAATTTTTTCCTGTTCTTTGAAGTTCGTCTGAAGCACCGCTTTTGTGGTTTTCGGAACGAGTCAAATGTTTGTTTCCAAAATTATAACTAAATTGGATATTAAATACAGGTGAGTCCCATTGGCTACCCATTGTTAAATCGAGATTGCTATATTTTACTTTACCGTTATAAAAACGAGTTGTAATGTTATCAATACCAAGACTAATTTTTGCTCTGTCTTTTAATATTTTTTTACTCAAACCAAAACTTGCTCCATACATCCATTCATAAGTCATAAGACCATTTATTCCACCAGATGTATAATAACCAGATAGTTCTGTATTTATTTTCCAAGGCAAGGTATAACCCATTTGAATAAAACAAACGTAATTCCATTTTGATGCTTCGTAAATTTGGTCAAGGTAAGGGGTGTAGAATTGATAGTTATTTACCATTATTCCACCGTATCCAGATGTTTTTGGAATAAAACTAAGAGGGAAAAATAAACTAAAATTAAGTTCTTTTTTAGAATCAATATTTATTGTTGTTTTGTAACCTTCTCCTGTATCGTCGTCTTGTCCAATAGCATCAATCATTGCGTCTTCGCTTAATTTGTATTCTACATTAAAAAAAGGTTGGTTTTGATAAGCCAAACTAAATTTTGTGCTATGTGTAAATTCTGGTAGTAACTCTGGATTTCCTTTTTGATAGGTGTATGAATCTAATAAATATCTAAATGGATTTAATGTAGAATATCTTGGTCTGTCTAAACGGTAACTGTATGCTAATATGCCTGTTAGTCCTGAAACAATATCTCTACTCAAACTTGCACTTGGAAAGAATTTCTTTATTCGTCGGGTTAAAACAGTATCTACACCCACACTTTTGCCTTTGGAATTACTATCTTCGTATCTAACTCCAAGTGTTCCAGACCATTTTGATTTATTATAATATAATTTTGAATATCCTGCCATTATGGTTTCTTCAAACAAATAATGATTACTTTGAAGTTCATTTAATATCCATTCACCATTATTATCATAATTAGATTGAAAATCGTTATCCAAATCCGCCAAACTATATTTTGCTCCTATTTGTAGTTTTAAAAATTGCAAAAATGGATAAGTATAGTCTAATTTTGCTACAAAAATTTGAGTATTTCCTGGTTGAAAATATTGTTGTTTAGACAGTATTTCATTGGTATTCATATCGGTAGGAATAAGTATGTTTGTGCGACCACTACCAAATTGGATATAATTTATATCTAAATCAATTTTTTGCCCCAAACTATCTATTTCAAAAACGTAATATGGGTTTATACTACCAAGTCGCCAATATCCATCGCTTGTGTTTTCTGTTTTTATTTTTTGGTCAAATAAAGTATCTGCAAAAAAATCTATATTTGTAGTGTTATCTACCAAATCATCTGAAATATAATTTACAAATCGTGATTGAAAACCTATTTTATGCCTTTTATTTACATCCCAGTCAAGCGAAAGGTTTCCTCTATAACTTTCGGAATGAGAAAAGTTATCGCTAACCTGTGAGTATAAATCGTTCAAAACGTATCTATCTATGGTCATGATTTCTTTATAACCACCATTACGATAGCCAAAACTTCCTCCTATATTTACGTTTCCCTGATAATGGTTCAAAGAAGCATTTGTATTATAACGCCAATGACTTGCTTTAGAAACGCCCATTTTTACAGTTCCAAAAGTGCCAAATAGGCTGTTTTTCTTCAAAATAATATTTATGATAGGACCCGAACCTGATGCGTCAAATTCTGCTCCGGGCTGATGAATAATTTCAACTTTTTGGATATTGTCTCCAGGCATGTCTTTGAGTAAAGAAGTTATATCCATATATTTGGTTGTTTTTCCATTAATCAAAATTGTGAGATTGGTAGCCCCCGCAAGGCTTATGTTGTCTCCGATTACAATTACTCCTGGAACTTTTCTCATCACATCGAGCAAGGTATTGTTTACGCCAGTAATATTATCTGCCACATTTACAACCAGTCTGTCTGATTGTTGTTCCAATAATGGTTTTTTACCCTCCACAACAACATTGTTCAGCATCAGACCGTCTGGTTCTAAGTTAATTGTAAGTTCTAAATTATTATCTCGTGGAAATTGAATGTCGGAAATAATTTTATCTACATATCCAATAAAATTTACTTTAATATAATAATTGCCTTCTTTTATTCCAGACATTTTGAACCTACCATCTTCGCCCGAAGACGATGTTTTGGCAATAGTGCTGTCTGTTTGGGTGTATAAAACAACGGTAGCAAAAAATATAGATTTGTTTTTTTCGTTAATTACTTTTCCAGACATTGTTTTGAGCATTAAGGTTTTGGAAAAATAAAATACTAATAATTAAAAGATAAAATGTTTTTTTCATGTTTTTTAGGTAAGTTAGTGCTTAGTTTTCAATTAGCTTTCGCTTGATAATAAAGTTATTATAAAATACTAAATGTCTTTTTATTTTTATGATTGCTTATAATGTTTTTTAATAAATAGAATTTTATCAAAGTAAAGCAAATTCCTTAAATCCGCAAAAAAAAATGTTTTTTTTGTTATAATAAAAAAAAAATGTAATTTTGAATTTTAACTGTTATTAATAATTAAAATTTGATTTGTAATTTACAATTTTTGATTTACGATTGGCAAATGCCTAATAATAATTTTTCTGGCGTAAGCTAATCGTAAATCGTAAATCGTAAATCGTAAATCGTAAATCGTAAATCTAAAATAATAATATGAACACAAACATTTCAGCATTAGAACCAAAGGAAATTTGGGTAAACTTTGCAAAATTAGTATCAATTCCTCGTCCTTCTAAAAAAGAAGAAAAAATTATCGCTTATATGAAGAAGTTTGGCGAAGATTTAGGACTTGAAACAATTGTAGATAAGGTAGGTAACGTGATTATCAAAAAGCCAGCTACCGCAGGAATGGAGGATAAAATGACTGTTGTTTTACAAGGGCATTTAGATATTGTGCCTCAAAAAGATAGAGATAAAGACCACGATTTTGCAACCGACCCAATTACGGCATACGTTGATAACGAATGGGTTACAGCAGACGGAACAACTCTTGGAGCAGATAACGGAATGGGAGTAGCTGCCGCAATGGGAGTATTACAAGCCGCTGATTTAAAGCACCCTGCAATAGAAGCTCTTTTTACTATTGACGAAGAAACTGGAATGACTGGTGCTTTTAATTTAGAACCAAACTTTTTGAAAGGGGACATATTAATAAACATGGACTCCGAAGACGAAGGTGAATTATACGTAGGTTGTGCTGGTGGCACAAATGCAAATATGAAATTTGAAGGCTCAAAAGAGGACATTCCTGCAAATGTAACTGCCTATAAATTAGAAGTTAGTGGAATGAAAGGCGGACACTCTGGATTAGATATTAACTCTGGTAGAGGAAATTCTATTAAAGTTATTTTCAGACATTTATTTGAAGCTAAGAAAAATTACGGACTACTACTTGCAAGCGTAGAAGGTGGAAATATGAGGAATGCAATTCCAAGAGATGCCTTTGCAGAAGTGGTTGTGCCAAACGATAAAACTGCCGAGTTTGAAAAATCGGTAAAAAAATACGAAGGAGATATTCAAAAAGAACTTTCTGATGTTGAACCAACAATAAAATATACTTTTGAGAAAATTGATATGCCTTGTTGCATGATTGATAAAAAAACACAAGACCAGCTAATTAACGCAATTTATGCAACGCCAAACGGAGTTGTTAGAACAAGCGATTCTATGCCCGGACTTGTAGAAACTTCAACAAACTTATCTATCGTAAAATCTGAAAAAGATGGCTCAATAAATATTATGGCACTAATTCGCAGTTCTGTGGACTCGGCAAAAGTGGACGTGGAAAATATGTTTGAATCGGTTTACAACATGACCGATGCAAAAATATGGTTTGATGGACAATATCCAGGTTGGAAACCAAACATGGACTCGGCTATCTTAAAAACTATGCAAAATGTGTATGATACTAATTTTGGCAAAGTGCCTGAAATTAAGGCTATTCATGCAGGTTTGGAATGTGGACTTCTCGGTGGAATTTATCCAAACTGGGATATGATTTCATTTGGTCCAACTATCAGATACCCACACTCACCAGACGAAAAAGTAAAAATAGATACAGTAGATATGTTCTGGAAATTCCTCGTGAAAACTCTGGAAAATATTCCTGCTAAATAAATGAATTAATAGATTAAGGATTAGAGATTAATAAATTTCTAATTCAATGTTTTTCACGAATACCAAGTGCCTAATGGCATGTTACTTTTGAAATTATAAAATACTCATTTACAAGAGTAAACTTCAATTCTATAATATCAAAAAAGCCTTGAACTTGACACTCGTGAAAAACGTCTCTAATTCTTAATCTAAATTAAAATCTCTAAAAAAATTGTGTTATGATAACAGATATTCAATATGTAGTAGATAATACGGGAAGTAAAATTTCTGTAATATTACCATTCATGGAATGGGAAAAATTAAATTTAGAATATCAAAAATTACAAAAAAAAATGGAGATAATGCTTGGCATTCAGAGTAGTATGATGGAAATAAAAGAAGCAAAAAAAACAGGTGTAAAATTACAAACTTTAACCGACTTTCTTGATGAAAATTGAAGTTAGAATTACAAAAAGTTTTAAAAGACAAGCTAAGAAATTGTTAAAAAAATATGATTCTTTATCAAAAGAATTATATGGATTGCAAGAAGAATTAAGAAAAAATCCCTTTTTAGGAACAAAAATAAGTAGGAATTCTTTTAAAATAAGAATAAAAGTAAAAAGTAAGGGAAAAGGTAAAAGTGGAGGTTTACGAACTATAACATATATAGAAAAAGAAATTATAGCAATAACAGAAGGAACTGAAAATGAACAAATTATTGTAAATTTAATTTCTATTTATGATAAGTCAAAAACTGCAAACATATCAAACAAAGAAATTAATGACTTGATCAAAAACAAAGAATATTGATAGTGTAATCTTATTATTTAATTTTAAATTACTGAAAATAAATAAATTATGGAACAATTTACAGATAAAAGAATTGAAGAAATAAGGTCCGATCTATTTAAGTTAATAAATAAAATAGAGGATAGAAATGTTTTAATCGCTATTTATACTTTTCTTGAATCTCATAAAACATCTAAGAAACAATTTTCTTTGGACGATATTTCATTAGAAATTAAACAAGAAATTAGAGACTTATATTAAAATGTTTTGCAAAATATTACACTTAGAAATAAACTGAAAAATTAAAACTAAATATTTAATTATTAACCAATTAAAAAACCAAATTAAATTATGAAAAAGTTAAACACTTTATTATTAGTAGCATTAATTTCAACAATTTTAATGTCGTGTGGTTCTAGTGTAGAATCGCAAGAAAAAGGTTGGACTTCTAACCTAAAATCAGTAGAAACTTATAAAGCAAAATATCCTTCATTTAAGACATTTTTGCAAGCAGATGTGGACGCAGGAACTACAGTAAAAACAGCAGCAGACGGACTTAGCGACGAGAAAGCTAAAATCAAGAAAATGAAAGAAGCTAATAGCAAAATTTCAAGTGGTATCCTTAAAAATATCAAAGATTTAGAAAGCAAAATTTCAAGCACTAAGACCAAAGAAACAAGCCTGAAAAATGCAAAAGTAGCTGCCGATCAAAAAACTTATGCAGACCAAGCTATTACAGATACAAAAACGGCTCTTGCAAATGCAGATAAAGCTTTTTCTGCTACTTATTCTTCTAAAAATGAAGCTATTGAAGCAATAAAAAAACAAATTACTAAATTAGAAGATGCAAATAAAGAAATTGATAGAATTATTGCAAAAACAACCGATGCAAATAAAAAAGTAGAAGAAGACAATAAAAAAGTAGAAGATAATCAAATCAAAGAAGAGGAAGCTAAAAAGCCAATTAAATGTGAATATTGTGGCTCAATGAACGAACCAACACTAACAAAATGTGGAAGTTGTGGAGCACCAGTAGAGAAAAAATAAAAATAATGGATTAAATAAAGTGGGAATAAATTGCCTGATTTTTGTATCAGGTATATTTATTCCTAAATTTGAAATGGTTTACAGTCAAATATTGTGATGGAATAATGCCGTAGGCATGATATTTATGTAGCCCACGATGTAAATCGTGGGAATTAATAGAACAATCATAATTAATGCCGTAGGCATGGTATCTACCTGTTAATCTGTATAATATAACATACCTACGGCATTAATGAAAATATATTATGACCCACGATTTACATCGTGGGCTACATAAATAACATGCCTACGGCATTTAAGGTGCAATTTGTTATTTTATCACAATATTTGACTGTAAACCTATTTGAAAATAAAAATGAAACAAAACAATAAAATAACAAAAACAATAAACATTTCTTTTATTATCCTATCAAGTATATTAATTGCTACAGGTTCTTTCTTAGTTTATAATTCTGTATCAAACTATAAGCAATTTACAAAAACAAAACAAACAACTAAGTTGATAGAAGAAATAAGTGTTTTAGTCCATGAATTACAGAAAGAAAGAGGATACAGTTCTGCTTTTATGAGTAATGAAAGTGGTAAATTTAAAGACGAACTTATTACACAGAAAGAAAAAACAAATGATGCTAATACAAAAGTAGAACAAATATTAACTACAATAAAATCAGATAATTATGATGGTATTGTTTACGAAAATTTAGAATTAAGTTATAAAATAATGGATAGCTTAGAAAATTATCGCAACAACATAAGTGCCAGAGTAATTACATCAGAAGAAGCTATTAGGTTTTATTCGCAGTTAAACAAGCAACTTCTAAAAACAATAGATGCTCTTCTACAACAAAATGATGATATAGAAATAATACAAATATCACAATCTGTTCTATTTTTTATGCGAATGAAAGAATATGCAGGAATAGAAAGAGCTGTTTTATCCAGAGTTTTCTCGGTAGATAGCTTCCCAGACAATTATTTTCAAAAATTTAGCATACTTGTTGAAAATCAGAATAATTTTGAAGAACTTTTTTTGCAATATGCTAATGAAACTGAAACTAATTTCTATAACCAAAAAAGAAAAGATAATAGTTTTAATGAGGTAAAAGAGTATAGGAATATCGCTCTGTTAAAATATAAGGCTACCCACGTAAGGTTGGACAAAGGTGATTATCAACGACTTCTCGTGGCAAGCGTGGACGCTTGCCGCAGTTGATTATGCGTAAAGCGTCCACGCTTTACACGAATTTCATTGTCCAACTTTACGTGGGTAGCCAAATATAAAAAAGGCAAATTTAATGTAAATTCCAGT
Organism: Bacteroidales bacterium; assembly: GCA_029932195.1. Lineage (GTDB taxonomy): Bacteria > Bacteroidota > Bacteroidia > Bacteroidales > JAOZQN01 > JAOZQN01. The sequence continues at coordinate 7,387 of JAOZQN010000315.1, forward strand.
AACTGGTTTAATTCTATAACTACAAAAATAAATTTATTGCGGGATATAGAACAAACATTTTTCACCGACTTAATAAATATAGCTGAAAAAAAACAAACAAGATCAAGAAATTATTTAATTATAATTGTTTTATCAATGATTATAACTTTACTGAAGTTTCGGAGTTTATAACATCTTAAATATCAAAAAGTTAAAAAATTA
>JAOZQN010000875.1 GCA_029932195.1 Bacteroidales bacterium
TTGCCTTGTTTTTGAATATTTTTTGAAGTCCCTTTTCCGTTCAAATACTAATTAGATGATTTTAAAATACAAAAAATAAAGTAATGATAATGAATATCATATAGGAATTCAGTTTTTTTTGAAGTTATTTTTCACCCAAAATAGTGCTATTTTCATAAAAAGCTGCATTTACTGAAACACCCTACTTAGTTATACAGACAAAAGCTACACCTTTTTTTTAAGGCTATACAAAAAATCTTAACAATTATTTCCGATTAATTAATTAATTTTCAGGTGTCCACCAATCGTAAATCGTAAATCGTAAATCAAAAATCAAAAATCGTAAATTAAAATTTAAAGACTTATTTTATGTCATATTTTGGAGTTAATATTAGAAAAATAAGACTTACAAAAAAGTTAAGTCAAACGGAGTTTGCTAAAATATTTGGCATAACACGTGCATCTGTGGGAGCTTACGAGGAAGGTAGGGCAGAAGCAAAAATTGATAAAATTATAGAAATTGCATCACACTATAAACTTACTCTCGATCAGCTTTTATCAAAAAAAATTACAATAAACGAAATTTCTAATTTCAATAAAGTAGATAAGATTTTAAATTTTCCAAAACAGGAAAAAACAGAAACTATTGTTGAGGATAGAAAAAATAACGATTTAGATATAAATAGATTAGATATTTTGGAAGGAAAGGTAGATGAGATATTGGAAATTTTGAAAAAATAAAATGTAATAAATATTCAGAGCTTCATTTTAGATGAAACTCTGAATAGTAAACTACTGTTTAACTGTGTTTTGGTATCCTAAAAATGCAAATAAATACCTGCTTGTTAAAATTAAAAATAGTGGTAGAACGGCTATATCTATTTCTTGTGGAAGAAATGCCCAACTGATTAGAAAAACTATATTATAAATTGTTATAATTAAAAAATATTTTTTCAGAAATTTAGGTTTGTTCTTTTTTATGATATAAAAGGCAAAAATTAAATGAGTTGGTAAAGCCCATAAAACATTTAAGTTTTTATCTGCTGCTCCGTGAATTGTGCCAAACCAAGTGAGAACAACAAATAGCCCTATTAACCCGAAGATAAAAGTTATTGTAAAATCAAGAATATAATTTTTCTTTTTCTTGATAAATTCATAAATTGTAAAAGCAAAAGTAATAATAAACAAGAGCCAAAAAACATATTTTGGGATAAAATATTTCTTAAAAAATGATATTTTCTCATGTTTATCAATACTTTTTATAATATGTCGTCTTTCTTTTACCAGAGGAATTTTACCGTAATCAGAAATTATATGCGAATTTGAAAAAATAGTATCAATGTTGTCTGGTAAATACATAGCAAGGTGGCTATCAACATCTTGGTCGGAAGGTAAACCAATAACTATATTTATTCCAAAATGTAACCAGTCCCTACCTCCTAAATATGGAGACAACATTTGACGCAAAGTTTCGTCGTAATCTCGCTCTTGAAAAACCAGAGAATCACCGAGTTCGTGTTTGAGAACGTCTCGCACACGTGTGGCACAATTATCGAAAAAGAAGTCGTAGAGATAATATTTATTTTCGTCCTTACTTTTCCAAAGTAAATACTTCAGCAGACTTTGTTTTTGTTCGTAATTAAGATTAAGAACCTGAGCATAAACATCTCTATTGTCACTGGAATATTCTTTATCAAAGCTTTCGAAACTTTCTACAGCAAGCATATAATTTAGCTCACCCCTCAAAAATTTGAGATAAAAATTAGGCGTGCTAAAATTAAAACTCCCATAATTAAAGACGTAATCTATTCTTCCGTCTAAATCTTGAAA
>JAOZQN010000316.1 GCA_029932195.1 Bacteroidales bacterium
AAATAAGGTAATATCTCCTTTTTTATTATATCTTTGTCAAGAATCTGCATCTTTTTATTATTTATGTAAACTGTTAATTTACAATAATAACAATATTTGCAGATTCTTCAAAAAAAAGTTTAAATCACTTCATAAAATAATTTTTAACAATCAAATAATATTTCATGTTTTTTTGAGTTAATTTTTAAGTTAGCCCTATCAGTATGCTTGCCATCATTTGCTTTTCCGCACAATGTCAATTCTTATTCAATCATAAAAATTAACCGCACTATTGTAAATTTTTGCACCATGAAAAGCAAATAATGAGCAAACAAATATTAAGTTTATTTTCCATTTTTTCCTTCCACAATTTTAATTTCCTTTTTTGTTAAACCATAAAGTTTGTAAACAATTTTATTTATTTTATTTTCAATTAAATTGTTATCGTCTTTTTTCTGTAATTTTTCTAATTTTATAACAAGTTCAATTATTTTATTTTGTTCTTTTTTGCTTACTTTTTTTATTGGAATTGTGCTAAGTTGATAGGCATAAATATCTTTATTAAGGAAGTTTTTGCTAAAATAATAATTAATTAAATTTGAATTAAGTAAGCCAAGAATATATCTGTAATCAAAATCATTACTTGTTAATGTGATAACTCTTAAAGTATTTGTGCAAAGAATGGTATCCGTAGTAAATGTGCTTACAATTCTTGTTTTTAATGATAAATTTCTGATACGTTGGACTAAAATTCTCGGACTACTGTATAATTTGAAATCTTTGTAGTTTGATTTATCGTTTTCTATAAATTTTGCATATCCTGTGAACTTTTTTATTCTGTATTTTTCAATGCAATTACCTACAATTAATGGAAAACTGTTTTTGAACTTTTTATTTTTAATTTCTGGTGAATTACTACCGAATTCAATTCCCCTATTTATGTTAGATATATCACCAAGTTGTATTGTGTTTCGTTTTATGTTTTTTAAAAGTTCTGCATCAAAAGGACGGATATTTATGGTGAAAATATTGTTTTCTGAGTTTTCAAAATTACTTTTTTGTAGTTCGTAACTATTTTCGTTGTCAAAATATTCTTTACTTGGAACAATGTTTATTTTATAATCATCGTTCGTTTTATTTTTTGAAAATAAAGTAATACCAACGTCTAATCGTGCTTCCAAAAAAACACTTTCATCAAGATTTATTATTTTTATTAATTGTGTATTTTTAAGTAAAAATTTTCTAATACCTGTCAAACTTTTATTTGTATAATATGTATTTGAAGTTATCATTGAGAACAATCCATTGTCATTTAGTAAGTTATACGATTTTTCAATAAATAAAGTATATAAATCATATTGTCCTTTTGCCGTTTCAAAAAAATTGGATAAATATCTTTTTTGCACGTTTTCAATTTCTTTTATGCTGATATAAGGCGGATTTCCGATAATTATATCAAAACCTTTAAAATTTCCATTTTCATCTAAAACTTCGGGAAATTCAAAACGCCATTCAAAAGCATTTTCGTATAAAGTTTGTAATTTTTTATCATATTTTTGTTCAAGTTCTACTATTTCGCTTGTTAATTTTTCAGTTTTAATTTTCCATTTATCTTTATCTGCTTGTGTGAAAAATATTGGCATTTCAACAAGTTTTACTTTTTTATTTTGTAGAAGAATATAATCTTTATCTGTGGGATTTACGTTTTTAGCAAATTGTTGTTTTATTTTTAATATTTCTTTTTCCGCATTTTGTTTTGTAATTTTATCACTCGTTGATTTATAAATAATAACTTGTTCCTTATATTTTTCAGTTGCAAGTTGCATTTTTTGTAGAGACGCACTGCCGTGCGTCCTTACACCGTTTCCGTTTAATGCAAACCGTCCAACAAGAGAATTGCCTTGTTTAATATTTATGTCAATATTAGGTAATGTTTGTAATTCTAATTGTGGAGACGCAATGCCTTGCGTCTCTACGGGTTTGTAATAAGAATTTTTTAATAATTCTATCCATAACCGTAATCGTGTAATGTTTACAGAGTTAGGGTTTATATCTACACCAAATAAACAGCTTTCAATTATTGTTTGTTTTTCGTGAAATAATGTTTCCTGCAAATTTTGTTTGTAATCAATTATATTTTCATTTTTGTTTAAATTATATTCAAATAATCCATCAGTTTCTTTATCTATTACAACAAGTTCGTCGTTTATAACTTCTATTTTGAAGTCCCTTACTTTGTTACCATTGCGATATTCTAAAATTTCAAGTTCCGATTTTATTGCAATTATTTCGTTAAGTGCAGAAACCAAAAAATGTCCAGAACCAACAGCTGGGTCGCATATTTTAAGACTGTTTATTATTTCATTTGCTTGTTTGCGGTCTTCTATTTTATCTTTTAATTCTTCGAACTTTGCCAAAGTTTGAAACTTTGGCAAAGTCTTGAATTTTTGAACAACTGCTCGGCGTATAGTTTCACGACTCATATACATTGTTATATAGCCGGGAGTAAAAAAAGAACCCTCTTTGTAACCGTTTATTTTCTCAAAAATAAGTCCAAGAACAGAAGCGTTTATTAGGTTTTTCTGCTCTTCTTGAATTTCATTTGAACCGACACTTGTAAAATCAAAAGCATCAAGAAAATTAAATAAATATTGCAAAACAGGTAATTCAGACCTGACAGGTTTTGAAAACCTGTCAGGTCTATTTTTTAAAACTGTTTTTGAAAATATTGGCAAGTTAAAACGGTCTTTTAGACTATTTATTCGTATTACTTGATTTTCTAATTTGCTTATTTCAAACAGAGAGCTGTTTAAATAAGGTAGGTTTTTAAATTTTTCTAAATAACTTGGTCTTTCATTTATTTTTTTTGCAAGAATGTCAAAAAACAGTTCATTTAACTCATCATAATCTTTAACAACATTGATAGTCAGAAATTTATAATCAAGATTACTATTATGATATGTTATTAATTGTGCTTCAAGAAGTTTTAGAAAAATTATGCGATTTATCCACATAATACTCAATTGAAGTGCAATATTTTCAATTTGTTCTTCTTCTGTTTTTCCATATTGTTCAGGTTTTTCTACAAATTGTAATCGTCCTTCTGTTTTTATTATAGAAATAGTATTTTCAATAAGTGAGCCATTTTGTTTTTCTTTTTTTCTATTAATTATTTTTTTTCCACCTTTTTTTTGTTCTTCAAGTCCTATTATATACAAAAGTTCGTAATAAAATTTATTGTCTAAAGTATTACTATCATTTGTAAAAGATTTTTTCAATAAAAATTCTGGCGAAAATATTTTATATAATTGTAGAGACGCACGGCAGTGCGTCTCCATCTTTGTTTTATCAATGTGCGTCTTTACATTTTTAATATTAGCATTTACGTCTTTTATATCAAAATATGTGTATTGTAAAGACGCACTGCTGTGCGTCTCTACTTGTTTTATATATTTTGGTGCAATTTCGTTATAAAATAGGTTTGTAGTTTGGCTTGTTTTTTTCTTGCTATTCCAATTTTCAAATTCTTTTTTCAGTTCGTTGTTTTCATAAAATAATTTTTCAAAATCAGTAGCATCAAAAATAAACCACTCGTAAAAATTGGTTATAATAATGTGTTTTAAATCATTATTTTCGTTGTTTATACGTTCTTGTAAATAATACAACAAACATTGATACATTGATTTAGCTTGTAAGTTATCCTGCGAAATCATTTCTTTTTTACTGCTCGGTGCTTTTGTTTCAATAATAACCCCAACTTTGCTTTTATCTGTTTTATCAAGATGAATTGCAAAATCAAAGCGACCTTTTGTGTTTACAGCATTATCAAAATAAAATGTATTTTTAAGAAAATCACGCAATAGATATTTTATATGTTCTTCTGTTTCGTTCTCATCAATTTTAGATGTAAATATTTTTAATTGAGTAATAAAATTTTCTAAATCAGAAAATGTTATTTTCTGATTTTTGTAAATTTTATTTACTGTATTTATTAAATCTTTTTGTTTCATTTTTACTCAATTAGTTTTTTTTGATTTAACTTAACGCACAAATCATTGCGAGCCGTGCGAGTTGTAAAGTTACTCGTTTTTTTTAACAATTCCAAATTAAAATGACTTTGTTTTTTGAAAATTAAAGATTTATTTACAAACAGTAAGGATAATAGCAAGAGTTTTAGTATCTTAATCCTGAAATCATTGTTTTTTTTGGCATAATATTATTTGAAATTTCATAATTTCAAAACTTTTCAATGTGATTCCAAAATTGGCAGTCGTGAAAAACGCTAATTTTTGACATAAAAAAAACCTATAAATTATTAATTTATAGGTTTTTATTTGGCGGTCTGGACGAGACTCGAACTCGCGACCCCATGCGTGACAGGCATGTATTCTAACCAACTGAACTACCAAACCATTTACTCATTTAAACTTCTGCAAAGGTAAATAAAAAAAACTAACTACCAAAAAAAAAATAAGTTAATTATTAATGGTAAATTGTCAATGCTTAATTACTAATTCATTAACAATTAATCATTATCTCATAATAGCTATCTATTATTTTTTGAGGGCTGTATTTTATTTTTATTTCGTTCAAATTGTTTTTTATTTGAAGACTAAAATCCTCTTTTTTATTATTTTTATCTAATAAATTAGCAATATCATCTTTATTGGAAAAATATAATCCGTTGTTATTTAAAATAGCTTTATTGTAAGGATTATTATTTGCTATAATAAAAGCAGATGAAGCCATAGCTTCTAATAATGAAGGATTTGTGCCACCAGCTGAATGTCCATGAAAATAAAATTTTGAATAATATCTCAAATTATTAAGAAGTTCCAAGTCATAAATTGCTCCAAGAAATTTAATTTTATCAGATTTATAAGTGTTTTTTAAATAGTCTCCAAATTTATTATTATGATTACCAATCAATAAAAGTGGTGTTTTTGTTTTACTTGCCAAAACTCCTTTTATTATTGGCTCAATATTATTGTCCGACTGAAAACGTGCAATTAATAAATTGTATCCATAAGTTTGCAAATTAAATTTTTCTAATGTTTTTTTATTGGCTTTTTCAAAAATTTCGGCACTGTATGGAACAAAATATACTTTTTTATTATATTTTTCTTCAAAATATTTTTGTATAGCAACACTATCTGCAATTAAATAATTATTAGATTTTACAGCAAGTTTTTCGGCATATTTCAGAAAACTTTTCACCAATTTTGGATATTTACTCCGTTTCCATTCTATTCCGTCGGGATTGCAGAAGAGCAAAGGCTTTTTTGGTAAAAATATACTCCAAATAGAATTTGTAGTGTATCCAAGCTGCAAAATTATGTCAAAATTATGTTTTCTACTATTTATTATGCAATTGAAATCGTAAATAAATTGCCCAGAAAGTCCAATTAAATATTCGGGGTCGTATTTATGGATAATATTTACATCTTTCCACTTATTTTCTTTATATTGATGATTATGAGAATTATACACAAAAACTTCACAGCCTTTTTTTACAAGTCCTTGCGATAAAATTTCTGCAAATTGTTCAAACCCTCCATAATTATTTGGAATGCCCCGTGTACCAATTATCGCTATTTTCATTTGTTTAAAATTTTATATGCGTCCGCTATAAAATCCCTCAACGAGGGTTTCATGTTCAATATTTATATTTACATTAAAATTTTCGGCTATTAAGTTTTTCATCTTTTCGGCAGAATAAACAGACCGATGCTGCCCACCTGTACAACCAAAAGACACCGAAAGACTTGCAAAATCTCGTTCAATATAATTGTTAATTGCTTCTTTTATAAGGATAAAACTATTTGCAATAAAAGTTTCTGCTTCTACACGAGCATCAAGAAATTTAATTACAGGATCATCTTTTCCAGATAGTTTTTTATATCTTTCTTCACGTCCTGGATTTGGCAAAAAACGACAATCAAAAACAAAACCACCTCCATTTCCAGACATATCTTTGGGATAACCATTTTTAATAAAAGAAAAACTTTTTATATTTATAGTCAGCTTGTTGGTTGTGTTTTTTTCTTTTGAAAATTCACTTTTATTTGCAAAATAGAGAAGTGCTTTTTTTAATTCAGGAATATCTGCTTCAATATTTTTATTTTCTAAAATATATTTTAAATTTTTTATTGCCAATGGAATGCTTTGAATAAAGTGCAATTTCTTCTCAACAATTCCTCTAAGACCATAAGCCCCAAATGCTTGCATAATCCTAATTAAAGCAAAGGAATAATAGTATTTATAAAACTCTGTTTTAGATGTTTTTTTATAAGATTGTAGTTCATTAAAATAATACTCAACAAGCTCATTTCTAGTTTTTTCTGGAATATTTGCTTTTGCATCGTATAATAAAGAAGCGAGGTCGTAATAAAAAGCCCCTTGCCTTCCTCCCTGATAATCAATAAAATAAATTTCACCATTTTTCAACATAATATTTCGGGACTGAAAATCACGATATAAAAAATAATTAGAGTCGGCAGAAGTTAGGAAGTCGGCAAATGTATTAAAGTCATTTTCAAGTAGTTGCTCACTAAATGGGATTTTAGCAATTTTCAGCATATAATACTTAAAATAATTCAAATCCCACATAATTGATTGTTTGTCAAAAGCTTCACGTGGGTAGCATTTAGACCAGTCTAAATTCTTAGCTCCATTTACCTGAAATGCAATAAGTTTTTTTAATACTTCCTTATATTTATTTATTAAACCATCTGAGAACTCACCATTCTTAGATTCTTTTTTCACAAAATCGTATAAAGTGGTATTACCCAAATCACTCTGTAAATATATGTTTTCAGATAAATCTTGGGCAAAAATGTGTGGAACAGGCAAATTTTTATTTTCAAAATGTTTGGAAAAAGTAAGAAATGCAATATTTTCGTCTTTGTCCTTATTGTAAGTTCCTATTACAGTGTTGTTTTGGCTAACAATACGATAGTATTTTCTGTATGAGCCAGATTGTGGCATCAAATTTATTTTTTGCACAGGTTCTTTAAAATGTGCTTCAAATAATTTTTCTAATTTTTTCATTATCAATATTTTAATTTCTAAAAAACAAAATTCAAAGAAGCCGATGTATATATGCCTCTCATATTACGATTGTGCGAAAAAGGGACAAAATATCCTACTCGTGTATCAAACAGAACATACTTATTTTTAAATAGTTCTACACCAAAAAAAGGTGTTAGATGAAAAATAAATTTTGTATTTATTTCGCCAGTGGCAAACATTCCTCCAATATTGTAGCCAGTATATAAATTAAAAAATCTATTTTTTCCACGTCCAAAGTATTGAGAATAAAAATCTTGACCAAAACTAAAAGTAAAAAGTTCTTGGTAGCGAGTAGAGTCGCTAACTTCTGGCGAAAATTCTTTTAGAGTTCCAATTTTTGCATAAGTTTTTCCTCTGGTGAACATATATTTTAGAGAATAGCCCATGTATTGTCCCGCAGATAAGCTACTTACAGACCTCAAAACATGAGTTAATTAAACTAGTCTAAATAATTGTGTGTCAAAGACTAAAACAATAACTGGACGTTTGGTTTTTGTTAGTTTTATTG
>JAOZQN010000317.1 GCA_029932195.1 Bacteroidales bacterium
CAAAACTTCATAATTTCAAAACTTCAAAACTTTTCCAGCTTGTCTGGGTTAGGAAGTAAAACACCTAAAATTCAGTGATTTATAATTTCAACAAAATCCGTTATAATCAGAAATTTTACACAAATGAGTCCATTCCGAGAAGTGTATTTTTTCCAAAATAAAGACGGATACAGATTTTACAAACATGTTGTAAATGAGTATTTTAAAATTTGTATCCAACGCCGAGTTTGGCAAAAAGACGCTTGTCGGAATGGACTCAATTATTAGTTGTTTTACATATTTGCAAATATAATAATTTTTTTATGAATACAGATAAAAATAAATTATTATTTTTGCAAAAAAAAGCGATGAATATTTACACAGAAAATACTGATTTTAAAATAAAAAATCCAGTTTTAACAATTGGAACTTACGATGGGATTCATCTTGGACATGCTTATATTATGGAGCAGCTAAAATTGTATGCGAAAAAAATTGGTGGCGAATCGGTTGTTTTTAGTTTTGGAAATCATCCACGAAAATTTTTGTTTCCAGAACAAAACATAGAACTTTTGCATACAAACGATGAAAAAATAAGGAAATTTGAAGAAATTGGCTTAGAAAATCTAATTTTACATAAATTTGATGAAGAGTTATCAAATTTAAGTTACGAAGAGTTTATTAAAACTATATTGATTGATAAAATTGGCATAAAGTGTTTGTTTGTAGGGTTTAATCACCAGTTTGGAAAGGGTAGGGAAGGAAACTTTGAGAATTTGCAACGGCTTGCGAAAAAATATAATTTTAATGTTAAAAAATTAGAAGTTTTTAAGGTTGATGGTTTGCAAATTAGTTCTTCAAAAATTAGAAATGCTCTTAAAAATGGCGAAATAGAAAAAGCAAATAAATGTTTGGGATATAATTATAGTCTTACAGGCAAAGTTGTTGCAGGCAAACAAGTTGGACGAAAACTCGGTTTTCCTACAGCAAATGTTTTTATAGAATTGGATAAGTTAATTCCACAAAATGGAGTTTATTCAGTAAAAGTATTAGTGAAAAATAGAGAGTATTTAGGCATGTTAAATATTGGTTATCAGCCAACAATAGAGCAAACTGATAAAAAACGTAGAATAGAAGTAAATATTTTTAACTTCAAAAAAAATATTTATGGGGAAGAGATTACAGTATTGCTGAAAAAGAAAATACGAAATGAAAAGAAATTTAAAAATTGGGCAACACTAAAGAGACAAATTATTGTAGATAAAAAAAAGATTGAACTATTAATGCAGACTAAAAAGACTACATAATAAAATGCAACTTTTTTATTTTTTTTATTCCACAAGTAGATAAGTTTTATGGGAAGTTTTTGGGTCGCAATCCAACTATTTCTGAAAAAATATTAATTTTAAATTAAAAAACTATGAAAATTAAATCTCTATTTTTATTATTGCTTTTAAGTGTTTCATTTTTAGCAAGTTCTCAAAATCACCAACATGAAGAAGGTTCGCAAATGTGCTCGCATAAAAAGCAAAGCATTAAATTCTTACCACAATTAAACAAGTCTCCAAATTCGCCTACACATTCTTTTGATGTCCAAAAATATACAATGAATTTGGATATTTATGACTGCTTTGAAAGCCCATTCCCATATTCTTTCAATGCAACTTATACAATTACATTCAAAGTTATAGACGAATTATCTGAAATTAAGCTAAATGCAAATAATTCAGCACTCACAATTAATTCAGTGGGACAAGCAGGAGTTTCATACACACATGAAAACGACACACTTACAATTTCGCTTGATGCTACATATTCTACCGACGATATTGTTGAAGTGAGTTTGGATTACTCTCATAATAATGTTAATGATGGTCATTTTTATGTAGATAATGGCTTTGTTTTTACTGATTGTGAACCCGAAGGAGCAAGAAATTGGTTTCCTTGTTGGGATAAACCTTCGGATAAAGCACAGACAGACATAACTTTACGTGTTCCTACTGATGTTAAAATTGGCTCAAATGGAAGTCTTGAAAATGAGTGGGAAGACGGTGGTGCAAAATATTTTCACTGGGTAAGTCTCAATCCAGTAGCGACTTATATAACAGTGCTTACAGGAAAGGTAGATTATAATCTGGATATTGTGGACTGGGAAGGAACTCCTATATATTTTTATTACAATGACGGCGAAGATATGCAAGGAGCACAGGATTATATTGGAGATATGGCTACATATTTTTCTGAAACTTTCTGCTCGCATCCTTTTGCCAAAAATGGATTTGCAACAGCAAGTAGTCAATTTTCTTGGGGAGGTATGGAGAATCAGACACTTACAACACTTTGTCCTAATTGTTGGGGAGAGGGTTTAATTGCTCATGAATTTGCACACCAATGGTTTGGAGATATGATAACTTGTGGAACTTGGGCAGATATTTGGCTCAACGAAGGTTTTGCTACCTATCTGACTGCCTTATGGTTTGGTGAAAGATATGGATATGCGGCTTACAAAGATGAAATAGATACAAAAGCCTACTATTATTTCTCAGGAAATCCTGGTAGGGCTATATACATGCCTGAATGGGTGGATAATACACCATCGCCAGGCAACCTTTTTAACTATTCTATAACTTACTGTAAAAGTGCTTGTGTTTTGCATCAGTTAAACTATGTTTTGGGTGATGATGATTTTTTTGCTGCCGTAAGTGCTTATGCGAGCGATGTAGATAATTTCAAATATAAAAGTGCTGTAACAGAGGATTTTCAGGCAAAAATAGAAGAAGAAACAGGACAGGATTTAGACTGGTTTTTCCAAGAATGGGTATATTCTGAAAATCACCCAGTTTATAATAATTTATATCAAGTAGTGGATAATGGAGACGATACTTGGACAGTGTATTTTGAAGCAGCACAAACTCAAACAAATATTTATTTCCAAATGCCAATTGAAATAACGGTTAATTTTTCTGATGCAACAAATACTGTAGAACGAGTGTTTAACTCTGAAAATGAGCAAGTTTTTAGTTTTACTTACAATACAGAACCAACAGCAATTACTTTTGATGCCGAAAATAAAATTGTTTTGAAGGAAGGAAATACTAATCAGGGAACAATTGTAACTTCAGTAGAAAATAATTTTAATAAAATAGAAATAAGTCCCAATCCTGCAACAGATTACTTAATAATTTCAGGTTTACCACAAAATAAAAATAATTATGAATTATCTATTTATAATTTATTAGGTAAGTGTGTATTGGTAAAAGAATTAAGTAATGAAAGAACTGTAGATATTTCAGAATTACAAAGTGGAACTTATTTTGTAGAAATAAAAAATAGTTCTATCAATAAAACAATAATTCACAATAAAATTGTAATACAATAATTTTAGGAAGGAGTTTTTTTAGGGTGGAGGAGGGAGGAATTTAGGGTGGAGGAAGGAGTTTTTTAGGGTGGAGTAGGGAGGAATTTAGGATGGAGGAAGTTTTTTAGGCAATAATAAAAGTCTTACTTTTTCTTCTCTTCCTCCTAATCTCTCCCCCTCCTTCCTCTTTCCTAAATTCCTCTCTTTTCCAACTTAAAAAATTCCTCTTTACTTTTTCCAAAAAAATTCCATTAATTTTTTTACTTTATTCTCAGTAGGATTGTTCTGTGGTTTGTAGAGTTCAGTTTTAATAATTTCGTCGGGTAAGTATTGTTGTTCCACAAAATTATTAGAAAATGAATGAGAATATTTATATCCCTTTCCATAGCCAAGTTCTTTCATTAGTTTTGTTGGTGAATTTCGTAAATGAAGTGGAATTGGCAAATTTCCTGTCTTTTTTACTAAAGCAAGAGCCTCATCTATTGCAAGGTAAGCCGAATTGCTTTTTGGCGAAGTGGCAAGATAAATAGCTGTTTGTGAGAGTATTATCCTTGCTTCTGGCATTCCTATATTTTTTATAGCATCAAAACAATTATTTGCCAAAAGCAATGCGTTGGGGTTTGCAAGTCCAATATCTTCCGATGCAGAAATTATTAATCGGCGAGCAATAAATTTTATATCTTCGCCTCCCTCTAACATGCGTGCAAGCCAATAAACAGTGGCATTTGGGTCGCTTCCTCGTATGGATTTTATGAGTGCCGAAACAATATCGTAGTGTAATTCACCTTTTTTATCGTAAATAGCAGTATTTTGCTGCAAAACACTATTTACTAATTCATTAGTAATTACAAGTTTTTCGTCGGAGTTTGCGTTTGTAATTATTTCTAAAATATTCAAAAGCTTACGAGCATCGCCTCCTGAATGCAAAAAAAGTGCGTTTTTTTCCTTGACTTCTATTTCTCTTTCTTTTAGTCTTTTATCAATTGTTAAAGCTCTGTTTAATAGAATATCTAAATCTTCCTTATTCAAATGTTCCAAAACATAAACTTGACAACGAGATAAAAGTGGCGAAATTACTTCAAAAGATGGATTTTCGGTGGTTGCCCCAATAAGAGTTATAAGTCCCTGTTCCACAGCTCCAAGTAGAGAGTCTTGTTGCGACTTGCTAAATCTATGAATTTCGTCAATAAAAAGTAGAGGGTTTGGTTTTTGGAAGAGTTGTATTTTTTTAGATTTTTCAATAACTTCTCTAACATCTTTAACACCAGACGAAACGGCACTGAGACTATAAAATGCTCTGTCCAATTTGCCTGCAATAATTTTAGAAAGCGTAGTTTTGCCAACTCCAGGAGGTCCCCAAAGTATAATTGACTGAATATTACCCGATTCTACCATTTTTCGTAAAATAGCATTTTCTCCAACAAGATGTTTTTGTCCAATAAATTCATCAAGATTTTGTGGGCGTAAGCGTTCTGGTAGTGGTTTGTATGACATAAAAAAAGGGTTGTAAGAAGTGAAAAACAATGGAAAAACGGTTGAAAAACAATAGAAAAACAATAGAAAAACAGTTGTAAAACAATTGTATCTCAATTGTTTTTCTACTGAATTTCCATTGTTTTTCCCTTTTTTCTATTGCACAATTATTTTTGTTGTTTTAGCAAAATCGGAGTTACTTATTTTTAGGACGTAAACACCTCCTTGTAAATGACTTATATCTATTTTATTATTATTTGTGTTAATATCCAAAACAATTTTACCCGACAAATCGCTTATTACAATATTTGATTTTTCGTTATTTGCAACATCAAAATAAATAATATCGTTAACTGGGTTTGGATAAACTGATAGTTTTTGACCTTTATTAATTTCATTAGAACTTAAAACTCCTCCATTATTTTCTAAATAATAAATTTTGTTCACACTACCTACAAAACAATCTTTATCGCTGTCATTATCAATATCAACAAATGACAGTAGAGGGATTATCGTGTTGATATTTAGAGGGTTGTTCTCTTGTTCTTGTTCTTCATATACAGGGCTTGTGCTATTTCCTACATTTTTATAAAATATAACTTCCCATCGCTCTGTATCTTCAATATATGAGCTTCCAAACAAGTCATAATCACCATCATTATCAATATCTACAAATTCAGGTATAAGATGATATTTGGTTGATGCATTATTAATTATATAATCTGAATCCTCATCAAATGTTGGACTAAAAATATTTCCAGTATTTTGAATAAATCTACCACCGTAAGGATTTCCTAAAAAACAGTCATAATCTCCATCATTATCAATATCAATAAAATCTATAAAGGCAATACCGTCGTCTTCAAAAATATCATTATTAAAAGGATAGTTTTCATTTATCTGTTCTTCAAACTCAGGTATCATTTCTGTTCCAATATTCTTATAATATCTTATTAAAGTATCTGAATCATCATAGATACTTATAAAAACATCGAAATCTCCATCATTATCAATATCTACAAATTCTGGCATTAATAAAGAAGCTTCAAATTCAAACTCAATAAATGGATTGTTTATATCTTCTTGAAATTCAAATTCACAATTATTTTCTGTACCTATATTTTTGAAGTAGTTTAATCTATATACTTCCGTGTCAGGTGTATATGCAGAAGAGAACATATCGTAATCTCCGTCATTGTCAATATCTACAAAGTCAGGAAAAACAACGTATGATTCAGAAAGAGAATTGTCTGTATCTTCAAAATTAGCATTACTTGCAGAACCATTATTTCTATAAAATTTTACTCCTCCATAATAATCACCAAAAATTAAGTCATAATCATTGTCGTTGTCAATATCTGATAGGGTTAATATTTCATTTGGTATGTTTTCAAAAGGATTATATTCTCCTATTACTCTTACAAAATTAGGATTCATACTGTTTCCTACATTTTCAAAAAAATCATTCCCTTGTTTTACAAAATCCAAATCATTGTCATTGTCAATATCAACAAGAGCATATCTATAAAAGGAATTGGTTGATTCGTCAAAAAGCATGCTTGTTTGAGCTTCAAATATTGGGTTGTTTAAATCTCCTATGTTTCTGTATAATTGAGGTTGCTCATTATAAGTTCCAATAAATACATCTGAATCTCCATCGTTGTCAATATCTCCAAAAGATAAGTTTCCTAAATTTTGTGGGTCAATTCCATCTAATGGATTTTCTGTTCCTATTTGTTCTTCAAAAATAGGATTTTGATTATTTCCAATATTTTTAAAATACTTAATAATATCATTAGTTTTGTCAATAACAAAGGCATCTAAGTCTCCATCTCCATCAATATCTTCAAAACTTGAATAGGGCGTAGTATCAAAAAGTAAACCATCAAAAGGATTGTTTGTTCCTGTTTGTTCTGTTAATTCTGATAATGTATTATTTCCCTCATTTTTAAGATATTTAATTGTTCGCTCGTTTGTATCATAACTTCTGTGAGGATAAAAAACATCTAAATCTCCATCATTATCAATATCAATAAAAGCAGCATTATCAAAAGCACCAATTTCACCATCAAAAGGATTTTCGCCACCAAAAGGATTTTCAGAGCCTCGTTTTTGAATAAATAAATCGGATTCAAAAGTTCCTTTTTGGAAAATTTCAGATTTATTTTGCTTTTGCAAAAATGGTGCTTTGTTAAACTTCTGTGCATTAACCTGTCCTGCATTTAGGGCAAGTGCCATAGTTGCTCCTGCTGTGGCAAGTTTTAAAGCATTTTTTAGATTTGATAATTTATTAAACAGCTTTTTAACTCTGTTTATTAAATTATTTTGTTTTTTTCTACTTAATTTGTAGAATACACCTGTCTGAATTTTTTTATCCAAACGTTTACGAAACTTTTTGTATTTCAACAAAGTTTCACTAAATTGTTTTGTAGTGTAGGTCATAAGTTTTGAATTTTTGAAGTTTTGAATTTTTGAAGTTCTGAATTTTTGAAGTTCTGAATTTTTAAAATAATTTTATATCATTTTTTCAAAACTTCAAAAATATCTCGACCTGTGCAATCAAAATTCTTGTTGTGAAAAAAAGAAGAAGAATATTCAATATTCAACATTCAATAATCAATATTCAAGTATAAAAACAATACATTCAAAGTTTTTTTTATTGAATATTGAATATTCTTCTTCAAAATTATAATTTTTTTTTTGATTGCACAGGTCGAAAATTCTTAATTTTTAACCGCCCAATAGCTG
>JAOZQN010000318.1 GCA_029932195.1 Bacteroidales bacterium
TAAAAAATAAAACATTGATTTACATCTTTTTATCAACTCCGAAACTTTAGTAAAAAATTCATTAAAATGGAAAATTTAAAAATTAGAGAAACAAACAGAACACCAAAAGTGAACTTAGATATAGCAGGTATCATAGAGATAAGTGGCAACTCTTTGATAGAAAATACAGAGCAGTTTTACAAGAAAATTCAAAACTGGTTAGAAGAATATATTAAAAAACCACAAAAAGAAACAACTGTAACTTTTAATATGTATTATTATAACACCAGTTCGCAAATGTGGATTTTCCAAATGTTTGATACACTAACTAACTTACATAGAGTAGGGGAGAAGGTCATTTTTAATTGGCATTACTGCGATATTGATATAAAAGAATCTGGTGAAGACCTTGCAAGTTTATTGAATATTGATATTAATTTTATTCACACAAAACAAGAGAATTAGAACTTTTTAAAGTGGTTTGTTACAAGTTGCAAGCTACTTTAAAAAGTTCTAATTCTTTAAAAATCCGTAAAATTAGCGTTATCTGTGTTTCTTTCTTTTGAGATTGAATCACTAACAGCACGAATTTTACGGATTTTTAGTAAAGGGCACTCCTAAAAACTCAAAAATCAAGGCTTTCAAAATTATTACAGTTTGAGTTTACTCCTGTAAATGAGTATTTTAATAATTTTGGATAACGCAGAGTTTTGGGTTTATAGGAGTGCCCTAAAATAATTAAATTGTTACTGAGCAATTCAACAATACAGCATTTTAACAATACAACAATTTAATTCACAATATTATGTATGATATAATTGGTGATATACACGGACATGCTCTAAGTTTGGAGGCTTTGCTCAAAAAAATGGACTACTCCAAAAAGAATGGATTTTATCAACATGCTGATAGAAAGGCTATTTTTGTGGGCGATTATATAGACAGAGGTCCCAATATTTTAAAGACTGTCCAGATTGTAAAAGCAATGTGTGATAATAACTCTGCCTTTGCAGTTATGGGAAATCACGAATATAATGCTGTCTGTTACAATACATTAGATGAAAGCGGTAACTATTTAAGGACTCATTCAAAAAGAAACACACAACAGTATAGTCAGACTTATAATGAATTTAGAAATAAAACCAAAGAGATAAAATTTTATATAGAATGGTTTAAAACATTGCCACTTTTTTTGGAAATAGGAGGAATTAGAGTTATTCATGCCTGTTGGGATTTTTATTATATTGATTATATCAAAAGTTTATTACCTGAAAATAAGATGAGTAGTGAATTTTTAATAAAATCTTCCCGAAAAGGAAATAAGGAATATTTGGCTATTGCAACTTTACTAAAAGGCAAGGAAATAAAACTTCCTTTGGGGCAATTTTATTTTGATAAAGACGGACACAGGCGTAAAAAAATACGAATAAAATGGTGGAAAAAATTAGAACAAGCAACATATAAATCATTGATTGTAAATGCTCCATCTCAAATAATAGATTCAAAAGTTCCCGAAAATACGTTAAAATATCATCACCCATATTTAGAAAACGAACCTCACGTCTTTTTTGGACATTATTGGAGAAGTGGTGAGCCTAAAATATTTGCAAATAACGCCTGCTGTGTGGATTATAGTATTGCAAAATCCGAAAAACTTGTTGCATATCAATATAATGACGAAAAAACATTGAGTAACAATAATTTTATATCAGTTGAAAATATTGATTAATAACTACTTATAAATTCAATTTTTCATGAAAAAAACATTAATATTATTGATAATTATATTTACTTTTAATAATTCTTTCGCTCAAAGAGATACTCTCAAATTAAGCAAAGATTTATTTATTTACACTAACCCAGTAAAATTATTAAAAGGGCAAATTGGTTTTGGTTCTGAGTATTTTGTTGGAAACAAGATAAGTATTGCTCTTTATTCAGCTTATAAATTTAAGTTATCTGGTTCTTATTCAGAATCTCCTTATTATTTACCCATTCCTACTCCCATTCATTCTCCTTATTTGCTTTATAATGGAGTTATAATAGAACCCTCTATATACAGAAATAATAGGCATTTAGATATAAATGATTATTTCTTTATAGGTATAAAAACAAAATTCAAGTATTATTGGTATAAAAACGGAACGTATTCTGAGCCAATTGGTGGTGATTATTATGAAGTTCATTACATTCAAGATGATAATACTTACAAATTTTCACTACAATTTATTTTTGGTGAAAAATTCATTTATAAATTACGTTTTATTAATTGGTATGTAGGGCTTGGAGCAGTTAGCGTATATAGAAATATTCACAGAAAAAGACGTTTCAGTGATTATGGACTTGGTTTTGATAGCAAAATAGACCGACAAGAGAGAATACATTATTATTCTCCTTCTATAGAAATTGGATTAAATATAGGACTTAAAATACGAAAAAAAACTAAAAATTAAAAACTTATTTTATATGACTTTATCAAAAAAAACACACACATGGAAATAATTAAATATCAATTGAAATATGAAAAAATCTATAATAATTTTCGTAATAGTATTAATAAGTTTTAATCTATCTGCACAAAACTTTGATGACTTATCTTTTGGAACAGATACTACATTTGAAGTGGTTTCGTGGAATATTGAATGGTTTCCAAAAAATGGACAAACTACTCTTGACAATGTTTCTCAAATAATTGAAGCTATTGATGTAGATATTTTGGCTTTACAGGAAATAAACGATACCGTTTTATTTAAGCAAATGCTTGAAGGAATGGAAGATTACAACTATTTTATTAAATCTGGTTGGTATGCAGGTTTGACTTATATTTATAAAAAAGATGTAGTAGAAATTAATGATATTTACGAAATTTACACCACTTCTCCATATTGGTCGGCATTTCCGAGGTCTCCTGTGGTTATGGAACTGACTTTTATGAACCAAAATTTTATTGTAATAAATAATCATTTTAAATGTTGTGGCGATGGCATTTTAAATATGTCTGATACAGGAGACGAGGAGACAAGACGCTATATTGCAAGTAGTTATCTAAAAGAATATATTGAAGAATATTTTCCCAACGAAAATGTAATAGTCTTAGGAGACCTTAACGATGAATTAACAGATATTCCAGAAGATAATGTATTTCAGTTATTTATAGATGATACTGATAATTATTTATTTGCAGATATTGAAATTGCTAATGGTGCCGCTTCTGAATGGTCTTATCCGACTTGGCCTTCTCATTTAGACCACATATTAATTACAAATGATTTATTTGATGAGTTTGAAAACGAAAATTCGCTTATTGAAACAATAAAAATTGACGAGTATTTAGATGGTGGATTTAATGAATACGACGAAAATATTTCCGACCATCGTCCTGTTGGTTTAAAACTTGTCCCAAATTCAAGCATTAATATTAATGAAAATAGTTATGAAAGAATACTATTTGCAAATTATCCAAATCCATTCAAACAGGTAACTAATATTTTTTTTAATAAAATAATTAAAAATTCCAAAATTGAAATTTATAATATCAATGGACAAAAAATGCAATCTATTCCTGTAATGGAAGGACAAAGTTCTATTATTTGGAATGCAGAAAATTATCCTAATGGTATTTATTTTGCAAAATTAATTTCAGACCAAAATGTAATTGCTATTACAAAAATAGTATTAATTAAATAATAACTTATAAAATTATAATTTATTTGATGTTCGTGAAAAACGCCAATTACTCTAATTTTTAAAATTACTTACTCATGCAATTATCCAAAACAACCCTTATCATATTTTTAATATTTATTGCAAAAATTAGCTTTTCTCAAGATTATTCAGTATCCACAATTTCTGATTCTATAAGGGAAAATGCAAATATTGTGGTAAGATTAAACCAGCAAAAATTTAGTATCAAAAACACAGAAAATGCTACCGAAAAAGTAAAATATGTTATCACTATTTTTAACGAAAAAGCTGCTAAAGAATACGGTTTTCTTGCTGTTTCTTATGATAAGTTTTCAAAAATAAAAAAGATTTCAGCTAAGATTTATGATAAAGATGGAAAATTAATAGACAAGTCTCAAAAAAGAGATATTAACGATTTTAGTATGGTTTCGTCCTCTTCTTTATTTGATGATAATAGGGTTAAAGTTATTTCGTTTCCTTACGATAAGTATCCATATACCGTTGAGTATGAATATACCAAAGAACACAAAGGTTCACTTTTTTATCCAACTTGGACTCCATACATGGATTTTGGTTTTAATATAGGTGTTGAGAAATCAAGGTTTACAATAACTTGTCCTAACTATATGAGTTTCAGAAAGAAAGAAGTTTTAATAAAATATCCAGTAGAGATAGATAAAGAAGATTTTTTTACAAGTTATACTTGGCAAATAAATAATCTAAAAGCTATTGATTATGAAATGTTTAGCCCTCCAAGAACACAAATTATTCCACATATAAAATTTGCCCCAAATGATTTTCAGATGGACGGATACGAAGGAAATATGGAAACTTGGGAGAGTTTTGGAGGCTGGTTAAATTTACTTAATTCTGGAAAAATAGAACTACCCGAAGGGACTGAAGTAAAAGTAAATGAGCTTATTAGCGAGGCAAAAGATACGGTTGAAATGGTGAAAATTATTTATGAATATATGCAATCAAAAACCAGATATGTGAGTATTCAGGTAGGCATAGGAGGCTGGCAACCTTTTGAGGCTGAGTTTGTTGATGAGAAAGGATATGGTGATTGCAAGGCTCTTAGCAACTACACAAAAGCATTGCTTGAAGTAGCTGGAATAAAATCTCACTACACAATTGTTCAGTCGGGAAAATATCCTATGGAAATAGATCCGAATTTTACGACAAATACTTTTAATCATGTAATACTCTGTGTGCCAGTTGCGAATGATACTATTTGGCTCGAATGCACAAGCCAAAAAGCTCCTTTTGGCTATCTTGGGACGTTTACAGACGATAGAAACGTGCTGATAGTTACAGATAAAGGTGGAAAATTAGTTAGAACAAAAAAATATGAACAGCACGAAAATATTCAAACAAGAATAGCGAAAGTTGAAATTTTAGAAAATGGTAATGCTGAGGCAAATATAAAAACAGATTACAAAGGTTTAAAATACGATGCAATTAATAGGGCATTTCATTATTCTCCCGAAGAGCAAAAACAATGGCTATACAACAAAACTGAAATTGCTGATTTTAAGATAAATAGTTTCTCTTTTTCTGAAGATAGGAATAATTTTATTCCAACGGCAACAGAAGATTTAGACTTAGAAATTACAAATTTTTCGCAAAAAACAGGAAACAGACTTTTTATAAATCTAAATCTTATGAATAAGTTCACTTTTAGCTATTCCACAAGAAAAAAACGAAAAAATGACATTTATATAAGGAGGGCTTTTATTGAAATTGATTCCATAACTTATCAGTTTCCTGAAAAATATAAGATAGAATATGCTCCTGATAAAGAGACAATTAATTCTAAATTTGGCAACTACGAATATTCTGTAAAAGTTAAAGATAATGAAATAACATACACTAGGATATTTAAAATAAACAAAGGACAATATCCTGCTTCGGACTACAAAGAATTAACCGACTTTTTTGATAAAATAACAAAAGCCGACAAACAAAAAGTTGTATTGGTTACTGGTTATTAGTTGTTGTTGGTTGGTTACGCAAAGCGTTATTTCACAATTAAATAATTTCACAATTAAATTTAATTAAAAATGAAAAAATCAATTATTGTTTTATTTATGTTAGTATTTCTAGTAAGCTCATTATTTGCTCAAAAAAAGCATAAAAAATATGGAAAAATAGATATTTCTAATTTAGAAATGACTACCTACGAAAAAGATACAAGTGCAAATGCAGTTATTTTGTTTAACTATGGAGAGGCTCGTTTTAAATGGGATAACACAGATGGTTTTCAGTTTTATCAAGAATTTCATATCAGAATAAAAATTTTGAATAAAGATGGGGCTGACTGGGCAAACCGAGAAATTATCTATTCTAAAAAGAATGAAAAAATCAACAATCTAAAAGCACAAAGTTATAATTTGAAAGGAGGAAAAATTGTTAAAACTAAAATAAAAGGTATTGAATTTTTTGAAGAAAGGTATAATTCAAATTATTCTATAAAAAAGTTCACATTTCCAGATGTAAAAGCAGGAACAATCATAGAGTATAAATACAATATTACTTCAAATAATTTATACAATCTTGATTATTGGCAATTTCAATACAGTATTCCTGTGATTTACAACGAATACGAAATAACAATTCCTGAATATTTAACATATCGCAGGACTTTAAAAGGCTATTTAGCTCCAACAGAAGTGAAAAATAGTAACACTCCCGAAACATTTACAATATCGGGCAGAACTGCACCAGGTGCTGGAGGCAAAATAGAAACTTATTCATATGTTAAAGAGTCTGATAGCCAAGAATATATTTATGTAATGGAGAATATACCAGCTTTTAAAAGTGAGCCATATATTAGTTCAAAATATAATTATATTTCTATTTTAGAATTTGAATTGCTTCAAATAAAATATTTTAATGATAAAATTGATAATATAACAACTTCATGGGAGGAGGTAAATAAAGAACTATTACAGAATGAGCGATTTGGGAAACAATCAAAATGTCCTAATGCACTAAAAAAAGAACTGGATTTAGTTACTGCCGACAAAGAAAATGATTATGATAAAATGGTTGCTATTTACGAATTTATTAAAGATAAAATGCTGTGGAACAATATGTATGGTATTTTTGCAAAAACAACAATTAAATCGGCTTACAACAAAGGAGGAGGTTCTGTAGGTGATATAAATTTATTGCTTATAGCTGCATTAAAACCATTTGGAATAAATGCAATTCCTATAATTATTAGCACTCGCAAAAATGGTTTTATAAATACAGCCTACCCTTCAATTAGTGATTTTAACTATGTTATTGCACAGGTTAAAATTGATGACAAAATTTATTATCTTGATGCCACAGATAAATATTGCCCCGCTGGTTTATTACCAGAGAGATGTCTAAATGGAATTGGTAGAGCCATTTATAAAGCTACATTTGAAGTAGATTTAACTAACACCCCAAAATCAGATGAAGCTCATTATCTTACTATTACAATTACTGATGACGGAATAGTTGGCAGTTATGCTGTTATTCTCAAAAATTATGCAGCATTAGAATATAGAAACGAATATAAAAATACAACAACAGAAGATAAGTTTTTAGAAAATATAGAAATAGAAAATGAAGGCATGATAATTTCTGATTTTGAAATTATAGATATAGATAACATATATAAACCTCTAAAAATCAAATATAATATCAAAATTTCCGATAAAGCAGATATTCTTGGCGACAAAATATATATAGACCCAATGCTGTTTTTTGGAGTTGAAAGCAATCCTTTTAAAATAGAAAAAAGAGAATATCCTGTTGATTTTGCTTATCCTCTTGCTGATAAATACACCTTTACTTTTACTGATTATAACGTATTTTGTTGAAAAATATAAATATTCTGTATTGATGTA
>JAOZQN010000018.1 GCA_029932195.1 Bacteroidales bacterium
TTTTATTTTTTTAACTTTTTGATATTTAAGATGTTATAAACTCCGAAACTTCAGGAAGAAATATATAACAAACTCAATATTTTCCCAGATAAAACACAGGTATCAATTGCAATAATAGAAAATGGTAGCGTTAAATTTTATGGGATTAAAATTGAAAATGATACAATATCTTATCTTGAAAATTCTAACTCTGTATTTGAAATTGGTTCTATAACAAAACTATTTACATCTGTATTATTAGCAAATTTTGTTTTAAGTGAACAAATTAATCTTGATGACAATATTAATCAATACTTATCTATTCCTTTTAATGATAGTATTCAAATTTCTTTTAAACAATTAGCAACTCATACATCTGGTTTGCCGAGAATGCCTTCTGACTTTATTAAAACGGCATTATTTCATATAAAAAATCCTTTTAAAAAATATTCAGAAAAAAAATTAGAAAAATATATTAGCAAAAAAATGACTTTGGTCTATGAGCAAAATGAAAGACCTCATTATTCTAATGTTGGTGTTGGAATATTAGCTTATACACTTTGTAATATTGCTAAAAGAGATTATGAATTTCTATTAGATAGTTTGATTTTTTCAAAATACGAAATGAATAGTTCATCATCAAATAGAAATGAAATTTTAGACAAATTAGTGATTGGACTAAATAAAAAAGGTAAAGAAACACCAAATTGGGATATGGGGTCAATGTATGGAGCTGGAAGTATTTTGTCAACGGTCGAAGATTTATCAAAATTTACATTAGCTCAATTTAATAATTCAAACAAAGAATTGGAATTGACTCGTCAAACATTTATAACAGATACATTAAGTTTTAATATGGGACTTGGCTGGCATATTGCAAAACCTAATGAAGATACTTGGTATTTGCATCAAGGTAGAACTGGTGGTTATTCATCAGGTATTGTGATTGATGTAGCCAAAAAAAATGGAATTATTATTTTGTCAAATGTATCTGCTTATAATAAACAAGCAAATAATATTGACGATTTATGTGTTAAACTTATGAAGACATTAAATAAACAATAAAAATGCTAATATTTTCTTGCATTTCATTGCCTTTTTTCTACGATAGTGCTGATTTTTAGCAAAGTGCGTTAAATTGATATTTTACTTTTAATTAAATATTGTGCTGAAAAAGGCAACAAAAAGCAAGAAGTTCCCATTATGGTTAATTTAATGAACGAAATACATATCGCTGAATATCAGCAAATAATCACTCATGTTTGAAATTGAATTATATTTTTTTTGTAAAAAGATAATAAAACAAAAAAGGTAAATTAAAAACATTTAAAATTATGACAAGAGAAAAACAATTAATGCATTGCAAAAAATGCTTGAATAGAAAAATGGATTTTAAGCAAGGAATCGTTTGTGGATTGACAGGAGAAAAAGCAACTTTTAGCAATGAATGTCCTGACTTCAAACTTGATGAATCAGTAAAAGAAAAACCATTGGATGATAAAGAAGGTTTGCAGGCGAGTGAGATTAAAAAGAAGCTAACACCTGAAATGTTTGAACAACTAAGACTTGACCAAAATCTTCCATATGGAATTATTGCTGGTTTTATTGCTGCAATACTAGGAGCAGTTGTTTGGGGAGTTATAACTGTTGCAACTGGATACCAAATTGGTTATATGGCATTGGCTATCGGAGCCTTTGTTGGAATTGTAATTAGAAAATTTGGCAAAGGAATAGATAAAATATTTGGTTTTTGGGGAGCAGGAATTGCCCTTTTTGGTATAATTACTGGTAATTTATTGAGTATAATTGGTTTTACCGCAAATGTTGAGGGATTAGGATATATCGAAACTCTTTTAAGGTTTGATTATAGTTTTTTACCTGCTACCATGACTGAAAATTTTAGTATTATGGATTTATTATTTTACGGAATTGCAATCTATGAAGGATATAGATTTTCATTTAGATTAATTACAAAAAAAAGTATTCAGGAATTAAAAACTAAAAGCTAAAAAGCAGCTTTTATTTCAAGCAATTGAATTTCAATACTATCAGATTGCTATTTTATAAATACAGTGAAATATAGATAGTAGAATTGAACATAATTATTGATTGATGAAAAAAAACGAATTGAATAACAAAATGCTCAATTAAATAATATCGTAAACTTTTGAATTTTATTAAATAGAATGGAATATAACAACAAACTAAAACAAATATAAAATTGTGATTGAATACGAATTAGCAAGGAAATGAATAACGAAATATTAATATACAAAACAGAAGACGGTAAAATTAAAATTGAAACACATTTTGAAAATGAAACAGTTTGGTTAAACATAAACCAAATAGCAGAGCTTTTTCAAAAATCTCGTTCTACAATCAATGAACATATTTTAAATATTTATAAAGAAAGGGAACTTGAAAAAGATGAAACCATGAGAAGAATCGGAATTTCCGATTTTTCTACCAAACCAACTAATTTTCACAATCTTAATATCGTTATTTTATCTGGCTATATGGAAAGCTGCATCAGGCTGAAACATAAATATTTAAAAACACAAACCGATGAAAATACTTTTAAATTGTTTACCTCCCGCTGATATAAATAGTCCCTCTATTTCGCTTTCAATTCTGAAAAAATTTATGCAAAATAGTGGGATTGAAACAGAAATTAAATATTGGAATTTTTTGTTGTCCTTAATGTCAGATTATGCTGATAGTGAGGATACTGAAATTAGACTTCTGCCTTTTCTTTCTATTCTAAACGACCGCAATAATAACACAAAAGGTAACAAGCGAATTATTTCATTATTGCAAAAATTGCAACCGTCTTTTAAAATTAATAATCCAAATTATTATTCGGAATTATTAGAAGAACAGAAAGAAAAAATTCAC
Source organism: Bacteroidales bacterium (assembly GCA_029932195.1). Classification (GTDB taxonomy): domain Bacteria; phylum Bacteroidota; class Bacteroidia; order Bacteroidales; family JAOZQN01; genus JAOZQN01. The sequence continues at coordinate 2,875 of JAOZQN010000018.1, forward strand.
AAAATAATTCAGCAAGAAGTTAAAAATATTGATTTTAGCAAAATTTTACTTTTTGGCATAACTGCCAAATATAATCAGTGGATTCCTGGTATGATATTGGCTGAGGAAATTAAAAAAAACGCCCCAGAAGTTAAAATTATTGTTGGTGGTTTTGGCAGTAAAGACGTTGCCCGAGAAGCCATGAAAATTTGTAGTTATTTCGACTTTGTAACTTGGGGAGAAGGAGAATATCCTTTATTAGAATTATCAGAACAGCTTAAAAAAGAAACTCCTGATTTTAAAATTGTCCCTCGTTTGATTTATAGAGAAGCAGAAGAGCTTCTGCAGTCATCAACAAATAAAAGTAATTATTTAGATTTTGATAATTATATTTTCCCCGACTATGATGATTTTATAAATAATTATCCATATCCCGAGGAAACAGAAAATATAAATATTCCGATAAATACAATTCGTTCTTGTCATTGGCGAAAATGCAAATTTTGCGATTTTAATAAAGGCTATAAATTAAGAATGAGAAGCCCCGAATGTATTGTAAAAGAAATTGAGCATATTACAAATGAATACGGTATTACAACATTTTCTTTTGTAGATAGCGATACTTTTGGCAATTTGAAGCATTTTGAAAAATTACTTGATTTAATTATAAAATTGAAATACGCTAACGAGGAAGATTACGTATTTTGGGCTGAAATTATACCAAATACTATGTTTACCGCAAGGCTTATGGAAAAAATGGCAATTGCTGGTTTAAAAAATATTTTTATTGGTTACGATGCAATTTCCGATTCGTTATTAAAGAAAATGGATAAAAGAAATAGTTTTTCTGATAATCTTTTCTTTGTCAAACACTCCCTAAAAAATGGAATTACACCCATTGTTAATGTCATTAAACATGTGCCTGGCGAAACAGAAGAAGATGTGCAGGAATGCATCAATAATCTGCATTTTCTACGATTTTTTTATAATAATAGCATAGTTTCATTTTCGCATATATATGTGAGTTTAGTGCTGTCGTCAATGACAAAATATTATTCCGCAATGTCAAATGATGAAAGAAAAAAATATGATTGTGATGATATTACCTATTTATTGCCAGATTATTTTTCAAATACAGAAAACCGATTTCATTTATTCAGATATGAAAAAAATGTGCCAGACAATCTTAAAGAATGGAATAAATTAATTGATGTAGAAAATTATTACAAGACAAATAAATTTTCGTATAAAATTCAGGAGAATAATGGCGTATTTTATTATACTGAATATTGCAACGATACAGAAATAGAAAATATTGTATTTGGCGAAACAGAATATGGCTATATTCTAAAAGCCTTAGAAGCGAAGATTTGTAAATTTACTGAACTTCATTCAAGTATGATAAAAATATATCCTAATATAACAGAGAATAGGGTAAAAGAAATTCTTACTAATCTAAAAAGTTCTTATTTGATATATTATAATACAGAGTTTTCAAATATTGTTAGCTTAATTCAACTTAAAAATTGATAAAAAAGAGAGTGCAAATTTATAATATTTATGCCTACGGCATTTTTTCCAGCGATTGCCATCTTAATCGCAGAGCGATGAACATTATGTAGGCACGGGTGGAAACCCGTGCAAGATATGTAATATTATTTCATAATTCCACAGGAATGAGCGTTTTTTAATGTTCATCCCTACGGGATTTTTTTATTTTCGTATTTTAAAACCCCGCATTCCGCCTACGGCTACATACGGGGCTACATAATGTTTATGCCTACGGCATTTATAAAAAACATCAAAAAAGATTTTTTTTGTTTATTGTAAAAACTATTGTATTTTTGCATACAACATAATATATTAATCATTTTACAAATATTTATAAAATATGGCTAATACATACACACAAATTTATATCCAGTATGTTTTTGCGGTTAAAAATCGTGAATGTTTCTTAAAATCCAACGATGAAAAATTACAAAAATATATTTCTGGTATTATTGCAAACCGTAAATCTAAAATGTTAGCAATAAATAATATGCCTGACCATATTCATATTTTAATTTCGCAACACCCAAGTTATGCTATCAGCAAAATGGCACAAGAAATCAAAAACAATTCATCAAAAATGATGAATGATGAAAAATGGTTTTTGCATAAATTTAATTGGCAAACAGGTTATGGTGCATTTTCTTACGGAAAATCGCAAACAAAAGCCATCAAAAAATATATTTTCAACCAACAAGAACATCATAAAAAAGATACATTTAAAGATGAATATTTAAAATTGTTAGAAGTTTTTGAAATTAATTTTGACGAAAAATATGTTTTTGATTTTTTTGATAAATAATTCCAACATTTCCCGTAGGGAAATCTGTTATGTAGGCACGGGTGGAAACCATTGCAAATTTATAACGTTCATCCCTACGGGATTTTCATTTTTGCATATTGTTTTTTTCCAGCGATTACCATCGCTGGTTACATAATGTTTATGCCTACGGCATTTATAAAAAACATCAAAAAAACTTTTTTTGTTTTTTTTAAAATCGCAGAGCGATGAACATTATGTAGGCACGGGTGGAAACCCGTGCAAAATATGTTATATCATTTCAAAAACTCGCCCCTTTAAAAGGGCGAGGGATGTAAATACAAGTAAAAAAGACGTAAAGTGAAATTAATAAATTTAAAACACATGAAAATATTACACACCTCCGACTGGCATATTGGCAGAAAATTATATAACAGCGAGCTAAAACAAGATATGCTTTTGTTTTTTGATTGGTTAATAGAAACTATTGATAATCAGAAAATTGATACTCTTATTGTTGCAGGAGATATTTTTGATATAGCCTATCCTTCCAACGACTCTCTGAAAATTTACTACAAATTTCTTACTCGTATAAATAATTCGTATTGCTCTAATGTTGTTATAATTGGAGGAAATCACGATTCTAAATCTACGCTTGAAGCTCCAAAAGAAATTTTGCAAATGATGGATATTCATGTTGTAGGAGGAACAACTGAAGACATTAATAATCAGATGTTTGAGATAAAAAAAGATGAAAAAACTGAGCTTGTTGTTTGTGCAATACCATATTTGCGAGACAAAGATGTGCGTCAATCGGTTGCAGGTGAGAGCTATGAGGAACGAAAAGCAAATATTAGAGACGGAATAGCAAATTATTTTGGGCAAATGGCAAAAATGACAGAAAATTATAAAGCTCAAAATATTCCTATTATAGCAACTGGACATTTGTTTGTAAACGATTCTAAAATTACATCAGATGAGGAACGAGAATTATATATTGGTAGTTTACAACAGATTAGTGCAAAACGATTTCCATCAGAATTTGATTATATTGCTCTTGGGCATATTCACCGCCCACAAAAAGTAACAGATAGAATTAGATATTCGGGTAGCCCTTTGCCAATGAGTTTTAGCGAAAGGAAACAGCAAAAATCGGTTCTTATTTTAGAGACTAATCTTGATAATTCTTTTATTATAAGTAAATTAGATATTCCTAAATTTAGAAATATAGTTCTTTTCAAGGGGACTTTTACTGATGTGAGAAATAAGATACAAAATTATAAAGATGATGGTAAACAAAAAGCGTGGATAGAAATTGAGATTGTTGAAGAGAAATTTAATCCAGAACTTAGAAGTTTGGCAGAGGCTTATATTCAGGAAATTAAAGATTTAGAAATTCTAAATTACAAGATTTTATTTGAAGACAACATAAAAACAATAGAACAATTGATAGAAGAACCAAGCTCGCTAAAAGATATTTCGCACACCGAAATTTTTGACCGCCTACTTTCAAAAACAAACACTGAAAACCCACAAGAATTAAAAGATACTTTTAACGAACTCCTTTCTACAGTGAACAGTTTTCAATAAACAGTTATCAGCTGAGAGTCAAAGCATTACGCTGATAGATGTTCACTGATAACTGTTCACTGATATAACTGTTTATTGTTCACAGAATACACCTATTTTGGTCATCTGATTTTTATCGTTGACGATAGGAATAAATTTCTCATTAAATATTCTGCTCTTTCCATCAATTAAATATTGAACAGATAGTGAGACTGTTTCTCCTTGTTTTAGTTTATCCCATATTTTCTTATAATTTCCAGAGTTAATAAAGTCCTTACTAACAAGGGCATTATGCTTTTTACCCATTATTTCTGTTTTGTTAAAATTTATCAAATCTAAGTATTTATTATTTACATAAGAATACTCATCATTGATAGTTAGTTCGTAGAATGGAAATGCTCCATCTATTATATGTTGCATATTTATTAACTTAATCTCTTCATTTTTAAATTTTTCATTGTATTTTTGTTTTGTCTTCTCTAACTCTGAAATTACTGTATTTCTCTCATTTTCAAAAACATTAGATTTTCTTTGTTCTGTTTCTAATTCCTCTTTTGCAAGCATTAAGTTTGCTTCTATTTCTGCAATATTTTGTCTCGAACGAGATTCTTGTTTTTCTAAGCTTTTAGATTTTTCATTAGACTCGGTAAGAAGTGCTGTTGTTCGCAAATTAATTTTTACCGAAGATATTGCCGTTGCAATTGACTCTCCTATTTTCTCTACAAATTCTATTTGATATTTTTCAATTTTATTAAATGAGGCTAATTCTACAATACCAAAAATTTTTTCATTTATTGTAAGTGGCACAATAAGAACGTTTTTCGGTTTATCTGAGCCTAAACCAGAAGATATTTTTACATAATCATCAGGCACATCTGTTATGTATATTTTTTCATTTTCCTGATAACACTGACCAACAAGAGTTTCACCGATTTCTATTCTCTTTTGTAGAAATTTCTGCCTGTCGTAGGCATAAAAAGCAATTAACTCTAAATAAATATCTTGATTATTGTCATCATTAACAATAAATAGTCCTCCAAGGCTTGCGTCAAGATATTCAACAAGTTCGGATATAACTGTTTGAGAAAGTTCTACTAAGTTTTTACTTGCGTCCCTAATTAAATCATTAAATTTTGTAAGCCCCTGCGAAGACCAGTTACGTTGATAATTTTCTATTTTTCTAATTTCAGCTTCTCTGTTTGCTTTTATCAAGTTCTCTCTCATCAAGATGAGTGAGTTTCCTAATACATCTTGTTCACTTAAAGGCTTGTATCTTGCTTTAAAATTACTTTCTCCTATTTTTAATGCAAATTTAGAAGTGTTTTTTAATCCAGTAATTAGATGTTTTAGAGAATCTGCCATTTCTCCAATTTCATCAGTTCGTTTATCTATTTCCACTTCGGGTTGCAACCCATTACCCATTAATTTTATAACTTTATTTATCTTTTTTATAGGAACAATCAGCGTTCGTGAAATCATTATTCCAATCAAAACCATTGAAAGTAATAAAATAAATGCCATTAAATAAATAAATGTATTAAAATTCCCAAAAGATGTTTCCATCTTGGCATTATATGTTTTCATATTTTGTTCTTGAATACCTAATAGTGAATCTAAACTATAAAGTATTCTATTTGTATGTTTCACAATATCACCATTTTCTGTAATTTTCATTGTAATATCAAACATTAATTCTGTATTTTGATAACTTTCAAAATCGCTCAAATCATCAAGAATTAAATCGTGTTTTGTAAATAAGCTATCCAACGAGGCAGTAATATCAAAATACATGTTTTGTTCCTCCCTTTTCCAGTTTCCTACATGATGTATTATTCCTTTTCTATAACCTTGGTAAACAATTGTGTGTAAAGTATCTAGTCGTTCTCTACTTTGAGACCCTACACTTTTATCAATAAAAATAGATTTTTTTAATAAAGCATCTGACTCTGCAACCATATAAATTATATCGTTCAAAGATTCTATAGATGGGGCATAAAGGTATGAAATATACTTGTTTGCATCAAGGTTTTGTTCAACTTTTTTAATTATTAAAATATTTGTAACAACAACTACTGAAGTTAATATTCCAAAACCTAATATTATTTTTATTAATATTGTGAAATTAAATTTATTTTTCATATAATTATCAAAAATTTCAATTTTGCGAAGTTTTATGAGTTTTGCAAAATTAAGTTCTGTTTAAGTTTCAAAAGTAATAAAATATTCTTAATTTTGAATAATATTAATACAATAAATAAACCATTTTTTTAAACAATAAACTTATAATATTATAAATACCTAATTATTAATGAAATAGATTATGAAAAAATACTTTTTAATTGTAATGTTTTTTTTAGCGAGTCCTCAAATTTTTGGACAAAACAATTCTGCCGAGTGGATTCCGCTCGGACCATTTTTTCATAACCTAAACGGCTACGGTTATGTTGGTAGAGTAAATTGTATTGTTTCTTCTCCAACAAATATAGATGAAATATATATCGGTGCTTCTACTGGAGGCTTCTGGAAATCTACAGATGGGGGCAAAAGTTGGCGATGCACAAGCTCAAAAATGCCAGGAGGAATAAAAAGTATTGCAATACACCCGAAAAAAGATAATATTATTTTTGCTGTCACAGGTCTGTATGCCAATGGTTTACTGCGTAATGGTCATTATGGTTATGGAATTTACACATCTGTGGATTTTGGCGAAACATGGTCGGTTGTGGATATGGGAATACTTCCTGAGCATCAAATTTTTATGTCAAAAATTCTCTTTGATCCAAGTAATTCAGATGTTTTGTATGCAATATCTTTAAAACAGGTTTACAAGTCAGATGACTTGGGGAAAACTTGGGAAATATTAAATTTTAAAGCAAACGAAGGTGAAAGTTTTAAAGATTTAGAATTTCTTAATTCTGATACAAAAACTTTATTTGTTTCAGGAGATGGTTGTCTTTATAGGTCTAACAATGGTGGGAAAACGTGGACAAATATTTATGATAATTTAATAGATTTTAAAACAAGAGTTTCGTTGGAAATAACTGAAAATGACCTTATTTATGCTATTTGTAACGATAGTATTAAATATAAAAACTATGTGAAAAAATCTTATGATAAAGGAAAAACTTGGACTTCAAAAAAAATTAGACTTACTGGAACAGGTCATGCTTTATCCGTTGAGTCTTTTAATGATAGTATTATTTGGGTTGGAGGAGTAAGCCTATATTATTCAGATAATTATGGGAAGAAATTTATTCGTAAATCAAATAAAATACATGCAGATATTACCAATATTTTTTATCCCGACAAAAAAAATCCAAATTTAATATACATTTCTACAGATGGTGGTGTAAATAAAACCACAAACGGAGGCAAAACATGGCAAAATATTAATGGAAATTTGAATATAAATCAATGTTATTCGCTAGCTATATCAGAACTTGATACCAACTTAATACTCACTGGCACACACGATAATGGAACTTACAAACTGGATTCAACTCAAAAATGGAAACACATTTATGGTGGAGATGGTGGCACAACACTTATTGATTTTTCTAATTCTGATAATATTTTTCTGGCTTGCAACAGGTCGCTAAAATTGAGAAATTTACATACAAAAAAGACCAAAACAATATTATCTATGCCAACCGTATATGATGCAAGAATTTATCAGGACACTAAAAATCCTTCTATTATTTATGTACCAAGTTATCATAAGAAAAAAAGGAGAGCAGTATTATTAGAATATAATATTTTAAAAGATAGTTTACCTACTATAGAGAATTCTTTTTGTATAGAATGGGGTGTTATTTCAGCTATGGCACAAGGAATTAATAACTCAAATGTTTTTTATTTTGCTACTTACGACCACTTAAATAAGAGATATTTTTTTATTAATAAAACAGAAGATAACGGAAAAATATGGAAACGACTTGATTTTAGTTCGCATGCAGATGAAAAAATTACTGATATTGAAATAAATAACAGAACCACAGACAGTGTTTGGGTAACTTTTGGAAGGTTTACAGATACTTTAAAAGTTTTTGCCACAACGGACGGAGGAGAATCGTGGGAAAATCTAACTTACAACTTACCAAATGTGCCTGTTTATGCCGTAGAATTTTACGAATTTCAAAATTTATTGCTAATTGGCACAGATTTAGGTGTTTATTTTTTAGATGAGAAAAGCGAAAAATGGGAAAGATATGGCAAAAACTTACCATTTGTAACGGTTAGCGATATGAAAATAAATTATTTTACAAAAAAAATATTTATCTCCACACACGGAAGAGGTATCTGGGAAATAGCTATCAATGAACAGTAAACAGTTATCAATGAATGGTTATAACTGTTCACTGATAACTGTTCACTGAAAAGATGGAGTTATTTTTTTCTGAAAAAAGTGCTTTCGCTTTTTGGTTTTTCTGTTTTTTTCTTTTTTTCTTCGTCCCATTCTTTAATAAGTTTTTGTATTAGATATTTGAGTTCTAATTTATCAATCATACCTACTCCTATTTTTATTATTTTTGCGGTTAATCCTGTTCCAACGAGTAAAAAGAAAAATGAAATTCCGTAATAAACAATTGTTTGCGACAGAAATAGCTCATAACCTCGTGTGTCGGAAATTATTTTTATTTGCCCGTTAGGCATTTTTAAAACAGACTCTAATAACATAATTTTTTCGGGGCTAACAATTATTTGATAAGTTAGCATAATAAAAGTTATTGCTGCAAAAATACCGATGCTTATTAGCAAAAATCCAACTACAATTTTTATACTTAAAATATATCTTGCAGTATTTATTATAAACTGTGATGCTGATTTTTCTTTATCCATAATTTAAAAGATTATTTTTTTATTGTCATATTATTTTTACTTTTGAAAGTTGTAAAAATATAAATTATTTAATGAAAAAACATTCCTTTTCTTATTTTTTTTATAATTAATTGTAAACCAGTCCATCATTGTAAACATCAAAAGCTATGTCAAATATAAAATTTACCGAAGCAGATAAAAAACGCATTGAAAATGCTGTAAAAGAAGTTGAAAAAAATACTTCTGGTGAAATAGTAACCTATTTTGCTCGTAAAAGTGATAATTATTATGAAGCAGGATTTATAGCAAGCTCAATATCAGCTGTTTTTGCATTTATTTTCATAAATATTTTATCTCAATTTTGGCTCTTACCTTTTGAGTTTAATATTCTTAATTTTAGTGTAATTATTTTAACAATAATGGTTTTAGTCTTTGTATTAGTGCAGTTTATACCATTTTTTAAACACACTGTTATTTCGGAAAAAAGAGAAACACGAATGGCTGTTCGAAGAGCAATGGAAGTATTTGTAAATGAGGAGATTTTCAATACAAAAGACCGCACAGGAATATTAATTTTTGTTAGCGAATTTGAACACAACGTGGAGGTTATTGCAGATACTGGAATAAATAAAAAAGTGGAACAAAGCGAGTGGAATAAAATTGTAGAAACAATAATAAATGGTATAAAAAATAAAAAAGTAACAGATGGAATAGTCTCTGCAATAGAGCAATGTGGCGAATTACTGGAAAAATATGATTTTGCTATAACAAAAAATGATACCAATGAACTTTCCAACGAAATAAGAATAGAAGAGTAAATGAGTAATGTTTTTACAGTCTGCAAACCAATAACCAATAACCAATAACCAATAATCAATAAACTAATAATCCAATATACTAATATACAAAATGAATAATTTAGATACTTTTGTGAAAAAGATGTATGATTTGCAATATTCTGATAAAGAAATAGTTGTATCTACGCAAGAGCTAAAAAAAATAGCATTAGACACAGGTTTATCTGAGCAAGAGTGGAACGAATCTCAGATAATGTTGCAAAATCATATAAAAAATGGCAAACAACATTTGTCTGCAAATAACTGGGATTATGCCATTTCGGAATTTGAACAGGCAGTAAATCTAAATCCATTTTCAGCAGAAAACAACTTCAATTTAGCTGTTGCACATCACGACAAGTGGAAAGGTGAAGACGATATTTTGGCTCTCGGAAATTCACAAAAATATGCAGAAAAATCAATTAATATAAAAGCTGGTTATTCTCCTGCTATTCATCTTCTTGCGAAAATAAAAAAGTTTTCACGCCAAACAAAAACAGAGAATACTAAAAAGAAAAAAACAACTCTTATTTTAGCAATAGCAGGAATAGCATTATTTCTAATTATTAGTCTATCTTCTTATATCTCAATAAGTAATAAGGTTGTGAAAATGAATGAAGAAGTTACAGCAAAATGGGCACAAGTAGAAAATGTATATCAACGAAGAACGGATTTAATACCACAATTGGTAAAAACCGTAGAATCAGCAGCAAAATACGAAAAAGAAACTTTGCAACTAATAATTGATGCAAGAGATGAGGCAAATAACTTAAACATAGATATTTCTGACCTTGACGAAGAGGAAATAGCTAAATTTCAAGCAAAGCAAGATAAGGTTTCTGCCGCTCTAAATCAATTTTTAATAATTAGCGAAGACTATCCAGAACTTCAAGCAGTTCAGGCTTATAGAGATTTACAAGTTCAGATAGAAGGAACAGAAAACAGAATTTCTGTAGAACGACGACGGTTCAACGAGGAGGTGAAAGAATATAACAGTTATGTGAAGAGATTTCCTCAAAATATGTTTGGTTTTGAAGAGAAAGGATATTTTAAAAATAAATGAGTTTGTTTGGTTGTTGGTTACGCAAGGCGATATAAATCAAACACTAATAACCAACAACATTCCCCGCACAAAATAAAGGCATAAATTTTAATTTTTGTTCTGGAATTTCACCATATTTATCTTCTGTAAATACATAAGCCATTTTTACATTACTAAAAGTTTTTAATAATAAATGAAGGCTTTTTAAACTACCAGCCTTACCACTTTTTACTTCTACGGGGATAATTTTTTGTTCTATTTCTATTAAATAGTCCGTTTCTGCACTGCTACCACGTGTTTCTCTACTCCAATAATACAATTTTTTATTAGACACGAGTAATTCTTGTCCTACAAATTGCTCTGCCATTTTGCCATTAAAACTTGCTGATAATTTTTGTTTAGACAATGTTTTTTTCGTATAAAAACCATTCATATTTGCAAGTAAACCAATATCTAAAAAAACAGCTTTAAATTTTTTTGTAGATGCACTTGCTCTAAGTGGCACACCGTTTGGTGAGCTTGCTCTAACAGGTGAAAACAAACGTGCCGTTTCCAATAATTGATAAGCTTTTTTTATTGTAGCGTTGGAAAAATCATTGGTTAATTGTGAATATTTTATTTGCTCACCAACTTTTTGGGCAACCGAACTCAATACAGAGTTAAGACAATGTTTGTTTGAAAATTTTGCATATTTAGAAAAATCTTGCTTAAAAGTAGCAATTAAATCCGACTGAATGCGAATTGTTTTTACAAAACTTTTGGTATTTACGTAGGTTTTTACACACTCTGGCATTCCGCCAACTATAAAATATTTATTTAATTCAGTATTAATTAGGTTTACAATATTTGGTGGCAATGCCTCGTTTGTTTGTTCTATTCTTTTGATTATAAGTTCTTTATTGTTTGCAATAAGAAATTCCTCAAATGTCATTGGGTGCATGTCCAACATTTGCAATCTGCCCACGGGAAACGATATGTCTTGCAATGCAAATTCCAACAATGAACCTGCGGCAATTACATGTAAATCAGGATTTTGTTCATAAAAATAACGTAAAGACATAATTGCTTTAGGACATTCTTGTATCTCATCAAAAAAAAGTAAATCTTTGTCAGTAATTATTTGTTTACTCAATACAAGTTCAAGTTCTGATATTATTCTATTACTATCTAAATTTTTTTCAAAAATAGAATGTAATTCAGGATTTCTTTCTAAGTTCAAAATATGAGTATTGCCCTTAAAATGAGTTTTTCCAAAATCAATTATAGAATATGATTTGCCTACCTGCCTTGCTCCTCGAAGAATTAGTGGTTTATGATTTTGGTCTTCTTTCCATTCCAAAAGTTTTTTTGTAATATTTCGTTTCATAAAATTAAGTTTTAATCTATTTCCGAGAAGACAAATATAGTTCTTTTTTTTATTAAAAATAAACACTTTTAATGAATAAATGTAAATTTTTCATTAATTTACTAATAATAAGCAGATTAAGATTTTAAAATAAAGTAGAATTTTATGAAACTATAAAAAGTCAAGGGTGTTTTAGGTGTTTGCCTATAAGAAGTCAAGGGTATTTTAGGTGTTTGCCTACAATAAATCAAGGGTGTTTAGACTATTTGCCTACAAAAAGTCAGGGGTGTTTTAGGTGTTTGCCTATAAAAAGTCAAGGGTGTTTTAGGTATTTGCCTATAAAAAGTCAGGGGTATTTTAGGTGTTTGCCTACAAAAATATTCCTAACAGATAACTTACTATTAGAAAATATAAAATAAAACTTGGTGCGTAAATAATTGTGATAAACCAAACTTTTTTTGTTACCAAAAAAAATTGGTTTTTATTTGTATGGCTACTTAAAATTTACCCAAATAATCCTTAATAAATGGTATTACCTCTTCAAAACGGGTAAAAACATGTCCGCTGTTATTATAATATTTTATTTTTACATCAGGGAATTGTTTTTCTATATTACTGTGGTCAAGTAATTCGTCATCGGTAGAAATGAATAGGTTTAAAAGTTCTTGCGATACTTTTTTATCTGTATTTTTATCGTGTATTGCTTTCAATTCTTTATTATGTTCTTTTGTCCACTCAAAAGTTTCATTGTTGCTGAATTTTGTATGCTTACCAACTTTATTTTTAAGTGTTTGCCAAGGCTTCAGCGACGGATTTATAAGAATTGTGGGAATTTTGTAATTTTTAAGACAGTAAAGTCCATAAAAACCTCCCAAACTTGAACCAATTATTAAACTAATTTTATTTTTAGCAATTATATCATCAAGAAAATCAACAGTTTCCAGAGGAAAAATAGGTAGAGTAGGAGAGAGGACGTTTTTAAAATGCCCTTTTAATATTTGTCCTTTTCGTGAATTTGACGATGATTTAAAACCGTGTATGTATAGTATCATTGTGAATGAAAAATGTAAATTGTTTATCAGTTAAAAATTAGAAATTAAAACTTTCTAAAAAAAATATTTATATCCCAGTATTACAACCGTGTATATCATTGTGGCGAGAAGCACGCCTCTTGCTGATTGATATTTATTTGTCCAGATAAAAAGGAAAAAAACCAATAAATTAGGAATAACTCCAAGTGTAATTGACTGTGGTACAACACCACTACCGTTCAAATATTGCACAAATTCTAAGAAAGGCATTGATGTGTTTTTTATTAAATAAAATATATAAAAACCTAAGGCAGGAGTTATAAGTCCAGGAACTATTCCAAAAGGAATTGCATCGTATTTTTGTCTTTTCGGTTTTTTTACTATTCTTTTTTTCATATTTTTATAAATTTATTAAAATATTTTTCATTTAAAATGTGTTGCGTTACAAATTTTCCATTATTAAAAACACTATAAATTGTGTGAGGTATAAAGTGATTTTGTGCTTGTTCTTTATTTTCAATTTTAATAATTTCAATTTTATGTCCTTTTTCTTTGGCAATAACTTCAAGCTCAGCAACATAATACTTTGTAAAAGGACAAGCATTGGTATAATAAACAGACAATCCTTCTTTTATATTGCATTCTGCTTTTTTAGCAATATCTTTAAATTTAGGAACTATTGCATTGTTTTTTAATGGTTTATACCATAATTCAAAGTATGGTTCTGCTGTGTCGCATAGCTGAAATCCTTGTTTTTGAAAGAATTTTTTATCGGACATAAAGGGTTGTTTTTTTTTACCAACAACAGCAACAATACCATTCATATTCTTAGCATCATTTTCACACTCTTGCAAAAGAGTTTTGCCATGTCCCTGTTTTTTATACTTTCCTGAAACCCAGAAGCAATTAATTAACATGTAGTTAGGAGCATCAATAGGTAACCAACCTTTTTCTGCTGGCACATATTCTATAAATACTTTTCCTCTAATATTTAGTTTTTTAAAAACATAACCATCTTTAAAACCTTCTTTTAACCATTCTTTTTTGGCATTATAACCAGAGGCACATTTTTTATCTGAAAAAGCACAACAAATATGTTCGTTTGCAATATTGACATTATCTAATTTTATTATTTTTTCCATTTTAAAATAAAGAATTAATTAGTTCATTATTAGTTAAATTAGGCAATGTAACTTTTAGGTTTGGATTTTGTTCCATTGCTCTTTTTATTGAGAAAATTGCAGCTTCATTTCTTGCCCAATTTCTGCGAGAAATTCCGTTATTTACGTCCCAGTGTAGCATCATTTTTAGTCTGCGGTCTGCTTCTTGAGTGCCGTCCAATAGCATTCCAAAACCACCGTTTATTACTTCTCCCCAGCCTACGCCACCGCCATTATGTATTGATACCCAAGTAGCTCCACGAAAAGAATCGCCAATAACATTTTGGATAGCCATGTCGGCAGTAAACATTGATCCGTCGTAAATATTTGCCGTTTCACGGTAAGGCGAGTCCGTTCCCGAAACATCGTGATGGTCTCTTCCAAGAACTATGGGGGCAGATATTTCGCCGTTTTCAATCGCTTTGTTGAATGCTTCAGCAATTTTTATGCGACCTTCTGCATCGGCATAAAGTATGCGAGCTTGCGAACCTACAATGAGCTTATTTACACCAGCTTCCTGTATCCATTTTATATTATCGTTCAACTGACCTTTAATTTCTGGAGGTGCAGTTTTTGCAATTTTTTGAAGCACATTTTCGGCTATTTTATCTGTTTTTTCCAAATCTTTTGGGTCGGAAGAAGTGCAAACCCAACGGAAAGGTCCAAAACCATAATCAAAAAATAATGGTCCCATAATATCCTCAACATAAGAAGGATAGATAAAAGAACCGTCTTTTTTCAAAACATCTGCACCTGCACGGCTTGCTTCAAGTAAAAAGGCATTTCCATAATCCCAAAAATACATTCCATTGGTAACCATAGCATTAATAGCATTTACCTGTCGTTTTAGCGAAAGCTCAACTTTTTCTTTAAATAATTCTGGATTTTCCACCATCAAACTATTTGATTCATCGTAAGTTAGCCCTACTGGATAATATCCACCAGCCCAAGGATTGTGCAAAGAGGTTTGGTCGGAGCCTAAGTCAATTTTTATATTTCGCTCGACAATTCGTTCCAATAAATCCACTACATTTCCCTGATATGCAAGCGATACCGCTTCTTCATTTTTTTGTGCCTCTAATGTGCGGTCTAAAATTTTATCTAAGTCAGTATAAATTTCGTTTACCCAACCTTGTTCATGTCGTTTTTGTGCGGCATCTTTGTTGATTTCTGCCACAAGTGTAACAGCACCAGTTATTACGCCAGCTTTTGGCTGAGCACCAGACATTCCTCCAAGCCCCGAAGTTAGAAAAATCATTCCTTTGAGGTCGCTTTTTGGAGTTTTCATAACTTTACGTCCTGCGTTTAAGACAGTTATGGTTGTTCCATGCACAATTCCTTGTGGTCCAATATACATAAATGAGCCAGCTGTCATTTGTCCGTATTGAGAAACTCCAAGTGCATTAAATTTTTCCCAGTCATCTGGTTTAGAATAATTTGGAATCATCATTCCGTTTGTAATAACTACTCGTGGAGCATCTTTGTGAGACGGAAATAATCCCATCGGGTGTCCCGAATACATTGCGAGAGTTTGCTCGTTTGTCATTTCTGCGAGATATTTCATTGTGAGCAGATATTGTGCCCAGTTTTGAAATGCCGAACCGTTGCCTCCGTAGGTTATCAGTTCGTGTGGGTGCTGAGCTATTGCATCGTCTAAATTATTGCTAATCATTAGCATAATGCTTGCTGCTTGTTTTGATTTATGTGGAAAATCATTTATTGAACGTGCAAATATTTTATAATTTGGGCGAAAACGATACATGTAAATTCTCCCATATTTTTTCAGCTCTTCCGCAAATTCTGGAGCAAGCACAGCGTGATGTTTTGCATCAAAATATCTTAAAGCATTTTGAATTGCTAGTTTTTTTTCTTCTACCGAAAGTATATCTTTTCTTTTTGGAGCATGACTAATTTTTGTGTCAAACTCTTTTAATTCAGGTAATTCAGTTGGTATTCCCTGTGAAATTTGATTTTTAAATTCTTGTGCAGTCATTTTTTTATTTTTTAAGTAAAAACCCCGAAAAAATAAGGATATTATTATTCGGGGCTGTTTTTACATTAGTTTAAGAACAAGTTAAAATTACATTTATTTTAAAACTTATCATCATCTAAGTCGTCTAAAATATCATCATCAAAATCCTCGTCATCGTCCAATTCGTCTAATAATTCCTCTAATTCGTCATCGGTTAGGTCTTCAAAGTCTTCGTCTAAATCATCAAAATCATCATCAAAAATTTCATCAATTTCCTCGTCTGATAACTCTTCAATTAGTTCGTCTAACAACTCATCGTCTTCCAATATATCATCATCTAAAATATCATCGTCAAATGTTAAATCATCATCATCATCATTTTTAAATTTGTATTCAAAATGTGGATTGTTCTTGAAAAAAATATTTTTACTCATAGTTAATTAAAAGTTATAAAGTTGAAAAATTATAAAATAGAAAAGTTTATAGTTTACAAAGTATTAAAAATACCAAAAATTGTTTACTGATAACTAAGTAGTCATACAAAAGTTTCTTAACAATTATTTTTGATTAATTAATTTATTTATTTTCAGGTGTTTACCAATCGTAAATCGTAAATTGTCAATCTACTTACTTATTTACTATTCATTGCCTATCTCTTCTTTTAGGCTTTCATCAATTAAAATTCTACCGCAAAATTCGCAAACAATAATTTTTTTGTTCGAGGCAACATCTAATTGTCTTTGAGGTGGTAATTTATTGAAACAACCGCCACAGGCTTCACGAGATACAGAAACAACGGCAAGTCCGTTTCTCATTGCACCTCTAATTCTTTTGTAAGCAGTTAGTAATCGGTTTTCTACAATTTTTTCAACATCTTCGGATTTAGCTTGTAATACATCTTCTTCTTTTTTTGTTTCTGTTACTATTTGGTCTAATTCTGCTTTTGATCTATCTAATTCCTCTTCTTTTTCTGTAACTTCTTTGCTTACATCTTCTATTTCTGCTTTTTTTCCTTTGAGTAAAACGTTGTATTCTTTAATTCTTTTATCCGAAAGTTGAATATCTAATTCTTGAAATTCTAATTCTTTTGTTAACGAATCAAATTGGCGGTTATTTCTAACGTCTTTTTGTTGTTTCGTATATTTTTTTATAAGCTCTTTTGAACTTTTGATTTGTTCTTTTTTCTCTTTTATTTGTGTAGATAAGCTATCTATTTCTTTATTAAAATTATCTTCTCTTGTTTTTAAACCTGTAACTTCGTCTTCTAAATCTTGAACTTTAAGGGGTAATTCGCCTCTTAATCTTTTTATTTCGTCAATTTTAGAATCAATTAATTGTAACTGATAAAGTCCTGTTAGTTTGTCTTTTACTGTAACTTCTGTGTTCATAGGTTATTTTATTGAGTTGTTATTAGTTTTAAGAGTTTTAAATTTTAATTGATTATCTTTGATACTTAATTGATTAACGAAAATAAATAAATAAATATTTTTTAACAATTCTTTTGTTGTAGGATTATTTTTTAACAATATAAACAATAAAATAATCAAAGAATATAAAAACGTTAAAAATATTGAATAGGATTTGTATTTATTTTTGAAATTTGAGAATCAAAGGTAGTAAAATTTTTCTTAATAAAGTTTAAAAGTAGTTGTTTTGTGTATTGTTCGCTTTCGTAGTGTCCAATATCTGCGATAGTAATTTTATTTTCGGCATCAAAAAACTGATGATACGAAAAATCTCCTGATATAAAAATATCAGCTTTTTCTCTCATTGCATTTTTTAAAAGAAAACTTCCAGCACCTCCGCAGAGTGCTACTTTTTTTATTTTTTTGCCAAATAATTTTGTATGTTTTATTGCACCTACTTCAAATTCTTTTTTTATAACTTTAAGAAAATCAAGTTCTTTCATTGAATTTTCTAATTCGCCAATCATTCCAGAACCAACGGTTGTCAATTTATTTTCTAATTTATAAATATCGTAAGCCACTTCCTCGTATGGGTGCGACTTCAACAACGAGTTAATTATCTGACGTTCTTTATGTGCAGGGAAAATTGTCTCAATCCGAACTTCTTGTTCTGTGTGAATTTTATTGATTTCACCAACATAAGGATTTGCTTTTTCGTTAGCCCTAAATGTGCCATTTCCAACAGTATTGAAACTGCAAGAATCGTAGTTTCCTATATTTCCTGCTCCTGCTTTAAATATTTCGTTCTTAACTTGCTCTGCAGATTTTTCGGGGACAAATGTAACAAGTTTTTTTAAAATTTCACCTTTAGGCAAAAGAATTTTACAATTTTTTAGATTTAATTTTTTACAAATTTCAGAATTAACACCTTCTAATATGTTATCCAAGTTTGTATGAACGGCAAGTATTGCAATATTATTTTTAATTGCCTTAATTATAGTGCGTTCCACATAATTTTTTCCTGTCAAAGTTTTTAGTCCTCTAAAAATAATTGGGTGATGCGAAATTATTAAATTTGCACCATTTTCAATTGCCTCATCTACAATTTCTTCTGTTGTATCCAACGTTATTATTGCAGAAGTAATTTTCTGACCATAATTCCCCACAATTAATCCTGAATTATCGTAAGATTCTTGATATGAGAATGGTGCAAATGTTTCTAATTTTTGGATAAGTTCCGATATAGTTGCCATAATAATTAAGTATTTAATTTTTAATGTTGAGTCCCCTCCGACAAGCATTTTTTTGCCAAACTAGGCGTTGGATATAAATTTTAAAATCCTCATTTACAACAAGTAAACTCCGGTTGTAAAATTGGTATCCGCCTTGATTTTGGCAAAAATACACTTGTCGGAGTGGACTCAATGTTTCGTTTTTAATTTGTTTTTAGCTGAATTATAATTGATTATAAAATTTACAGCTATTTATTATACGACTAAACACCTTTTGCATTTACAAAGTTAATACGAATTTTTTATTTACAAAATAAAAAACCATCTTATAAAAAGACGGTTCTTTAAAATTAATAATTGCAAATTAAGAATTCTGAATTATTCTACTGATAATCACAAATTTAACTAATTATTGAATTTAAGATATATTAGCAATCATTTTTTCGTATTCATACTCATCAGTTAGAATTGCAATAAATTCATTTTCAGATAGTTTTGTCTCTATTATTGATGGATTATACATGTCCATTGCAAGATCTTCTAATTTACGAATAAATAAATCCGATTTTTCATCATACCAAAAATATTCATAACCATAATGGTAATGACCTTGTTTATAGACTTTTTTGGATTTTAATATTTCAACTATTTTTTCTGCGTCTTGTGTCGTCATTTGTTTTTCATATTAGAGTTGCCATTTTTTTGATAAAATAAATCAATCTACTTGATACCTTAAAATAGGAATTTCTTTTATTTTCGTTAATTTTCTTTTTTCACTTAGCATTTCAGCTCTTATTTGAGTTACGTTTTTTCCGTATGAGTATCCTTCTTCTAATTTTAAATTTTCATAAGATTGATACTGGTATTCTCTAAAAGTATAATGTTCATAAAATGGTTTAGTAACACCTAAACTACGGACAAGAACAAATCCAATTAAAACATCAGAAAATATCATTATTGCATTTATCTGTGTAGATGTAATTTCTATTATCTGTGTTCTGAAATATTTTACAGAAAAAATTAATGTTCCAGAACTATCTGGGATTTCAATCGAATAATATCCGTCAATATTTGTTGTCGTTTTTAAGGTTGTTCCTTTTAGTTTTACCAAAATATTAGCCATTTCGTAACCTTCATTGTCTGTAACAATTCCAGAAACAACATATTTTGCATTACTTTTGATAGAACTAAAAAGAACAACAAATATTATGAAAAAAAGATTTTTCATCTGTTTTTAATTATTTTTCAATTTTCAACTCCATAATATCGTGCATGTCTTTACCGTCTTTTAGGCTTACAACCTTGCGTGTAATTTTTTCGTTTTCTTTACCCCAGTTTTCGTAAATTGTGGCATAAACTTTTGTGCGAGTCGAAGTTCTGTTTGCATCTGAAGAATAATATTTTGCCTTAATTTTATATTTTCCTTTTTTTGCATCATTTAAAAGATACATTTCTGGACCATAACCTTGAGTAACGTCTCTTGTTAGCTTTCCGCCTATTCTTGTTTCTGGATGGCTGTAAAAACATTCCTCACCTGTGGGTTCAATAACGTGTAAATCTATATCGGTATTGTCTGTATTCCAACTAATTGTAATCATTAAATCGGCAGTTTGATTTGAAAATTCAGCATTTAATGTTTGAACACGAGATTTTACATAATCGGGAAAACTAACAGTATATTTGCCTTTTTCAATTTCTCTAAGAAGCCTTAAATAATCCAAACCAGCAATTAATCTGAACTCTCCAAAACGAGCGTTCCAACTTGCTGTGATTGCAATTTCGTAGTAAAAAATGGCTAAATCTATTTTGCCAATTTCTGTAAGCGATTGTGCTATTGCATGATACGTCTGTGGTTCGTGAGGGCGAGAGTCCAAAACACAGCGGAATAAAAAATACGCTTGCTCTGGCAAACCAAGTTCCAATGCAGAAAAAGCAACATCACGAGACATTACACTATTGCCCTGATTTTTTTCAATCAAAGAACTTAAAATTAATAAAGCATCGTCTTTACCATAATTACTTTGGCGACTGTGAGCTTCTTTATAAATAATATCATATTCTAAACGGCTTTTATACAGCTCTTTTAAGAAATCGGCAGATGTATTTTTTTTATTATGTGCCTTGCATTTCAGACCTTTACCTTTTACTGTAAAACTATTTTCGGGAGCAGATTTAATTATTGACTCCAAAGCAAGAGGAATTTGAAATTGAAAACCATCTAATTTTGTGAGTTTTTGTAACCAATTTTGAAAACCAACTTTGGCATTTCCCAAAAAATCGCCAATTTCCTTTAAAGTATTATCAATGATTGTAGTAACAGGATTTGATTGCACTGCAAATTTCATTTCGTCTGGCACAATTCCATATTGTTGATAATCAGCTTCTGAGTCTAACATTAGAAATGAGCAAGTTTTTCCAGGAACTCTAAAATGTGTAGCATAAGCAATTGAAAATCGCTCCGTTGCGTAGTTAAACTCTTCTAGTTGAGTTGTTGCAATTTGTCCATAAACTCGTTTTGCAAGCTCCGATTCTACTATTCTTTTAAAATTTACTGATAATTTTTTATTAGTATTTCCTTGTTTCAAATTTAAGGTTAAATTGCTGTTTTTAGGGATATTACCTCTACCTGCAATAACTAATTGTTGGTTTGGATAAATAAAATCTGGTCTCCCTGATATTAAAATATCTGAGGCATTATTATTAAAAGTTAAACTTTCCACTTTCCAAGGTTTGTATCTAAAAGCCTGACTTGCCTCAGCTACTTGGTCTTCGCCAGTAACGGCAAATAATGCTCCTCCACTTGTGCGTGTAATATGCTCTAAAAGAGATATATCCAAACCCGACATTCCAATATTGAAAGCAAAAATTTTATCATTTTCATTAACCCCATTGCTAATTGCGTAATTATCAAATTCTCCCCAAGTAGCTGATCCATCGCTAAGTAGGAAAATATTTTTGGCAACTGTTTGCGAGTTAGAAAGCCAAGCAGGATTACTCGCCTCCGAAACTGCCAACGCAATATCACTCGCTCCTTGAAGGCTAATATCTTGCATATAAGATAAGAACGCATTTACATTTTGGCTTGTGTTTGGCACAAATTTTTCTTGCCACCAAAAAGCTTCTGCATTAAAAAGCAAAACAGAAAAGTTTTTTATCGCATCACGATTAGAATTTAAAGTTTTTTCAGCAATTTTAAGCCAAATATTAAATTTATCAGGATTTGAACTCAAAGAAACATCAAGCATTAAAATTGCATTTTCTTCAACCGAATTATTTTTTGCTGGCAAATTAGCGTTAAAAGTTGCGGTAAAATATTGCTCATCATCACTTTTGTTGGTGTTTAGGGCAAAAGTTTTTAAATTTTTGTATTTCACACTAATAGTTTCTTCTGTTGGATTTTCAAAATGAGCCAGTTTACGATTTTCTGCTTTCGTAATATTTTCGTTTGGCAAAATATCGGAGCTAACTCCTGCAATATCAGCAATATCTAAATCAATAGTTAATGGAGTTTCGGTTGTAGGAACATCAAATTCGTAAATCCAGTTTTTATCTAAATTAATTAAACTAAGGTCGTATCCAATAACTATGCGATGCAATTTTTGTGGCATAAGCGGATATACACGGCAGTTAAATACATCAGCACCAGCCCATTCCACGAGCATTGGGTCAACTTTGCGTGTAACTGTTTGCCCGTAAGCAAAAAGAGCTTTTTCTTTTGGCACAATCCGAGCTTCTTTTGGATTGCTCCATTGGTCGCTACGTTGCACCATAATTTCAGATGGTGTAAAATCGGCTGTATTTTGCTGATAATCAAAGAAAGGTAATTTATTATTACTATTGTTTTTTGGGTCGCTTTCGTCTAAATAAACCGTTTCGCCAAAAGCAAAAAAGTAAGGACTTGCTCCGCTTGGCAATCGTAATTTAAACGTTCCTTCTAACTGAAAATCATTATCATTAAAATAAAAAGCATCAATAAGAACTCTTGCACGGAAACCGTCAATTTTTATAGCAATTTGAGTTCCTTGTAGTTCCAATTGTTCGCTGTCGCCAATAAATAATGAGGACACATTTGCCAATTTTTCGGAGCGTTTCCACGTTTTGGATTTATCGGAAGGAGCTTCTTCATCTTTGTTGTTTTGTGATATATCGTCCATACTTCCTGTTCCTTCATCCATCATCATTTTTTCTTCTTCTGCCATAACCATAGAGTCAGACATGGAATTTTCTCCACCCATATTACTTGAGCATGAGGCAGCAAATATTATAACTAAACTTATAAATAATACGTTTTTTAATTTTTTCATAGTTTTGTGGTTTTTAGAAAGTGCTTAATTTTAAGCCTTTTGTTTTTAATTCGCTTTTGCTTGATAATTAATGATTATCAATAAAATAATTCGTATTTTAACAAAGTGTTAATATTAAGATACAGAAAAATAGATTTTCCATATTTTTTTTGTAAAAATAAATAAATAAAATTTCTTTTTAATGAAATATTAAATAAATATTTTTAAATTTGTAGAAAAATAAAATTATGGAAGCAATAAAATTAGACACAAAATATTCTTTTAACGAATACTTGGAATTAGAAATAAAAACACGTGAAAAACACGATTTTTATTACGGAGAAGTGTATAATATGGCTGGGGGAACTAAGAAGCATAATGAAATAATTCAGGAAATTATTTTTAGTCTTCGTTCTAAAATAAACAAGAAAAAGTGTAAAATTTATTTTGAAAATGTAAAATTAGAGTTGCGAGAAGACAAATTTTATGTTTATCCAGATATTATGATGACTTGTGATAAGTCTGATTTAGAAGATGATAGCAAAAATACGATAAAAAATCCTTCAATAATAATTGAAGTTTTATCCGAAAGCACAGAACTTTACGACAGAAATACAAAAAAGAACTATTATTTGCAACTTCCTTCGCTAAAATATTATTTGATGGTGTCGCAAAACGAAACAAAAATAGAAATGTATGAGAAGATTAATTCACAGATAGCATATAGTTTCTACAAACTCCCCGAAGATGTTATCAACTTCAAACAATTTGATTTTAAGATGCCTGTCTCAGAAATTTATGATTTATAGGGCACTCCTAAGCAAGACAAGCTGGAAAAATTTTGAAATTATGAAGTTTTGAATAATATTATGCAAAAAAAAAACGATTTCAGGATTAAGAGACTAAGGTATTAAAATATAGGAAATCTGGGCGTTTTTCACGAGTGCCAATTTCGGCGTTACTTTTGAAATTTTAAAATACTC
>JAOZQN010000319.1 GCA_029932195.1 Bacteroidales bacterium
TTTCTAACAATTTTATTATCACCGATTTAGAAAGTCAGAAACTTCAGTTAATAATTGTCAATTTAATATTATTTTGGTAATTGCATTTATAACTGTTTTATTATAAGTGATTTATAATGCTTTTTTTATAATATATTAGTAAAATTAATTTTATAAATTATTGATAATCAGTATAAAATGAAGGCAAAAACTTTAGTAAGATAATAATTATTTTCTTAGAATTTATATTTAATCAGCGGGTAACTTAAAGTTACTCGCTGATTTTTTTATGCAAATAACTAACTTTTTATGCAAAATTTTAATATTATTTAAGATAAAAAAGCCTATTTATTAAAACAATTTTTGTAATTTTGTAAAATAAAATTTTAATCAAAAGGAAACCGTGAAGTAATCTTTGAACCTTCTAAAATAAGGCACCCTTTGATTTCTCATAAATTAAAAAAATTAGATGAAAAAAAGTCTTTTGCTGTTAATAATATTTCTAACAATTTCTACTACTCTTTTTTCGCAAGAAGATGAGAACTTAGAAGAAGAAAATAAGAAAATAGAAATACGACATTCTAATACACTGGAAGTTACAGATAATTTAGGACCAGATGTAAAAATTCTTATTGGAGAAGTAGAATTATATCACGACAGTGCCACAATGTATTGTGATAGTGCTTATTACAACACAAAATTAAATAAATTTGATGCCTTTCATAATATCCACATAATAAAACTACAAAACGAAACCGACACCATAGATATCGTTAGCACATTCCTTAGCTACGATGGAAATGAGAAAATGGCAAAAATGCGTGAAAAGGTTGTTATTCATAAAGATAGCACAACACTTTATACAGACAGTTTGGATTTTGATATGGTGGACGACATAGGATATTATTTTAACGGAGGCAGAACCGAAAACAATAAGGACACATTAATAAGCGAATATGGATATTATTATTCCAAAACCGATGAGCTTTTTTTCAAAGATAGTGTGAAAATTTTCAACCCAGAATATTCAATTTTTTCAGACACTCTAAAACATAATCTAAAGACTGAAACAACCTACTTTCTTGGACCTTCTGAAATAATTGGCGACTCAAATTATATTTACTGCGAAGATGGACTTTATGACCACAAAAAAAATGTTTCGCAAGTTAGTAAAAACGCATATCTAATTAATAAAGAACATTTTATATATGCCGATAGCCTTTTTTACAACCGAAACGAAAGCTACGGAGAGGGCTTTAAAAATGTAACAATTATAGATACCATTCAAGATATTTTGCTTAAAGGAAATTACGGAATTTATTTTGAAAAATTAGAGCAATCTTTAATGACAGATAGTGCCGTTTTTATCCAAATTTCTGATGCAGACACAATGTATTTACACGGCGATACGCTAAGAGCACATGTAGATACTTCTTTTACTAGTTCCGATACCACAACTTACAGAGTTATAAGAGCTTATAACAAAGTAAAAATGTATAAACAAGATTTTCAGCTAAAATGCGACTCATTGGTTTACAGCCTATTAGATTCTATAATTGAGCTTTATTATGAACCTGTTTTATGGTCGGAAAAAAATCAGCTCTCCGCAAATTTTATGACCGTTAAAATAATTGATAATGAAGCAAAAAGAATCAATTTAATAGACTCATCTTTTATTATTTCGCAATCCGATACGCTTAATTATGACCAGATTAAAGGCAAATCAATGATTGGGTATTTAAAGGACAACGAACTCTATCGTTTTGATGTGCAAGAAAAAACTTTTATCATTTATTTTGTGAAAGATGGCGATTTTCTAATGGCAATAAATAAAATAGAGTGCGACTCAATGAAAATTATGCTCGACAGCCAAAAAGTAGATATTATTTATCCATACTCCAATCCCAAAGGAGGTATGTATCCACCTTTGGAGTTGTCTGAAACTCAGCGTTTTTTACCTGGATTTCGTTGGTGGGAAGAGTATCGCCCACTCAATAAAGATGAAATTTTTATTTGGAGAAAAGAAGAAGACTAAAAAAAAATTGATTTACGATTTACGATTTTTGATTTACGATTTACGATTACCCACGTAAAGTTGGATAAGCCAGATTTACAATGTATTAGTTTATTTATTTGACACTGTTAAAAATAAAACACTTAAAGATTGCTACGCAATGCTTTAAGGATTTCTTTTTTTCATTCAAAAATCCTTTAAGCGTCTGCAAGACCTTAAAGCGTTTTTGATTCTTACAATAAAAAGGATAATCTTTCCAACTTTACGTGGGTAGCCCAATTTACGATTGGTGAACACCTGAAAATAAATTAATCAAAAATAATAATTAAGAAACTTTTGTATGACTACTTAAAAATAAATTTACTGGTGTTATACTTTTATTGCACTCATATAAAAACATAATTACCTGTAAATAAGTAAAATAAATAAAACAATCAAACCAAAAATCATTTTTCATACATTGCCAACGTATAAAAATACCGTTTTTTATTCATTAGCAATGAATAAAAACACGATTTTTATCTATTAATACCAGATAAAAATTACTTATTTGTTTGTTACTAATAAATAAATTTTCTATTTTTGTTTTTTAATAATAAATAAATTTTCTATTTTTGTTTTTTAATAATAAATAAAAAACTGAAATTATTATGAAAAGAGAAAAAATAGAGGAGGCAGTTTTAGACCAAACAGAAAATTTAAAGTATAAAAAATCTGGAATAGTTCGTAATGTTAATTTACAAAAAATAATTTCAACAAAACAAATTACAGTTGTTTCGGGAGTGCGAAGGAGTGGAAAATCTACACTTCTTTTACAATTAATGAAACATTTTGATGAATTTTCTTACCTAAATTTTGACGATGAACGACTAATTAATTTTGACGTTTCTGATTTTCAAAATTTGATATTAATATTTAAAAAATATTCTCAAACCAAAGTAATTTTTTTCGACGAAATACAAAATGTAACTGGCTGGGAGCGTTTTATCCGCAGAATATTTGACGAAGATTACAAAATTTTTATAACAGGTAGTAATGCCAAGTTATTGAGTTCGGAACTTGCAACTCACCTCACAGGACGATACATAAAAATTGAATTATACCCTTTTTCATTTCAAGAAATTCTTAATTATAACAAAGTAGATTATAAAAAATTAAGCTCAAATAATAAAGCAAAAATCTTACAATTATTTGATAACTATCTGACTATAGGTGGTTTTCCTGAAATGATAAAATATAATGACAACGAATATCTTAAGCGAGTATATGAAGATATTATTTATAAAGATCTGATTGTTAGATACAAAATAAGAAATATTAAACAATTCAAAAATTTATCGCAATATTTATTTACCAATTTTACAGGGGAACTGAGCTACAACTCATTAAAATTGGCTTTAAATATAAAAAGTGTTACCACAGTGCAAGAATATGTTTCATATTTAGAAGACAGCTATCTTGTTTTTGAGTTATATAAATATGATTATTCTTTAAAAAAGCAATATATTTCTAATAAAAAAATATATGTAATAGATAATGGTGTCCGAAATAAAATTGCATTCAAATTTAGTGATGATAATGGTAAGTTTTTAGAAAATATAGTTTTTTTAGAACTAAAACGACAACAAAAAGAACTATATTTTTTTAAAACAAAAAATAATAGAGAAATTGATTTTTTGTATTTTGAAAATAATACTTATTATTTAGTTCAAGTCTCCTATTCACTTGATAACTATAAAACAAGAAAGCGAGAGATAAAAGCAATTATAGATACAAACAAAGAAATTCCAAACACAAAAAATATTATTTTAACTTACAATGAAGAAGAAATAATTACAGAAAATAATATAAAAATAGAAGTAATACCCATCTGGAAATGGTTAATAAAATAAAGAATAATTTGTTTATACTAAAGTGAATTAATTAGGTTATCAGATTTTTTGCCTCAGTCAGGTGTTTTTCACCTGACTGCATTTACACACATTTATTTGTGGGTCTGCGTGCAGGTGGAAAACACCTGCACGAGGCAAATATGAATTTGATTTTTTGAAATTCGCAAATCTAATTCATTGAATATACACTAAATAAACTAATAAACTAATAAACCAATAAACTAATAAAATTATGAAACTTAAAAACTTAATAGTAATATTTCTAGTAGGAATGCTTGGAGGCATAGCTTCTTTTGGCATAATTTCTATATTTGAAGAAGACTTTAAAAATGAAACAAGTAACAATAAAATTGCAACAGATAAAAACATGCAATTTACAGGAAATAGGACTAAAACCATTCTCAACGGCGACCTTGATTTTACAAAAATTGCACCAAAAGCAACTGAGGCTGTGGTTCATGTAAAATCAAAATACGAGAGTGATTATAATCCTTACGCTTTTTTGTTTGGCGATTATTTAGACGAAATGCCAATGATGGAAGCAAGTGGTTCGGGAGTAATTATTACCGCTGATGGCTATATTGTTACAAATAATCATGTTGTAGAAAAAGCGACGGAACTCAAGGTTATTTTGAACGACAAAAGAAGTTTTGATGCCAAAATAATTGGACGAGACCCTGCAACAGACTTGGCTTTACTTAAAATTGAAGAGACCGATTTACCAATATTAGAATTTGGAAATTCCGACGATTTAAAAGTTGGAGAATGGGTACTTGCAATTGGAAATCCATTTAATTTAACATCAACAGTTACGGCGGGAATTGTGAGTGCTAAAGCTCGTAATATCAGTATTTTGAAAAAGAGATATGCAATAGAATCTTTTATCCAAACAGATGCAGCAGTAAACCCGGGAAACAGCGGAGGAGCATTAATAAATATTGATGGACGACTTGTAGGAATAAACACTGCAATAGCCTCTTCTACTGGCAGTTTTGCAGGATATTCTTTTGCAATTCCTGTTAGTATTGTTAGCAAAATAATTGCCGACCTTATGGAATATGGGACTGTTCAGCGAGCATTGCTCGGCGTGCAAGTTACCGAGCTAACAACCGAACTTGCCGAAAAAAACAACATAGACAACCTTGAAGGTGTGTATGTTGCAGAACTAACAAAAGGCGGTGCAGCAGAAGAATCGGGAATAGAAACTGGTGATGTTATCCTAAAAATAGGTGAAGCAATTATTAATGAAGTTCCTGCCCTTTTGGAAAAAATAGGACAATATCGTCCAGGAGACGAAATTGTGGTTACAGTAAAAAGAGACGAAAAAATTAAGGAAATAAAAGTAATTTTACATAATCAAGATGGTGGAACAGAGATTGTTACAACTGAAAGAGTAGATGTGTTAGGAGCTATTTTTGAAAATATTACCGAAGAGGAAATGGAAAAAATGGAAATTAAAAATGGAGTAAAAGTTGTTGAAGTTGGTAGCGGAAAATTAAAAATGGCTGGCGTAAAAGAAGGATTTGTAATTACATCAATAAACGACACAAAAATTAATCAAGTAGAAGATGTAGAGCGAGTTATAAATAAAATTCGTGGAGGTGTTTATATAGAAGGTGTTTATCCTAATGGAACGGTTGCTTATTATGCTTTTGGTTTAAAATAACAAATAGTCAGAGTGCAACTTTGAGTTGCATTCTGACTAAATTATTTTAATATGAAATTTTCAAAAGTTTACTTTCTATTTCTAAAAGTTCTTTTAAATTTCTCAATTCTTTTGGAAATTTCTCAAATAATGTCTTATAATAATCTATACCTGTTTTTAGATTATTAAAAGTTTTACGAAACTTATTTTTTTCTCTTTTTGTTATAACTTCTGTATTTTTAATTTCATTAATAAAATTATCCAAATACATCTGAAGCTCAACAACAAACATGTGGATTTTATCTCTTGTCATCACATTTTTTTGTCCGTAAATATGTTTTATCATATCTACCAAGCTTGATTTTTTAGAAAAATAGGCCATACTTGGTCCTGGACAAACAGAAACTCCTGTTCCTTCTATTTTAGTATCCAAGTTATTTACCAAAAGTGAAGCTGTGCCAAGTCCTGTGCAAATACACGATTTATTTGTAATAGTATCGTATTTTGTTGTATGTTCTTTCGTTTCTAAATTAAGATTATCAAGCTCAGCAATTTTCAATTTTTGATACTGTTTAGAAGCAGTGCAAATTGCTCGTTCGGTAAACTCTGTATTAAATTGCAAATATCTTTTCGGACAACTACTTCCTGGATTTTTTTCGTCTATTTTTTGTTGCTTGATAACATCTTGTGTGTTGGTTCTCAAACTATTAAACTGTATTCCAAGAGGTGAAATTTCACTAAGATACAAATCTTTTGCTTCACTTTTTAAAAGTAAGTCTAAAGTATTATCATCTAAACTAACTGCCTCAGGCACAGATAAAAATGCTGTCCCCCAACCTACTGCATCTACTTCATAATGACTCATCAAAAATTCATGCTCCTCATTGGTCGCAACTCCTCCCTGCACAGTAATTTTGACATCAAGTGGTTCTTTGGGGAAATATTTATTTTTAGTCTTAAGTCCCTCTGTATAAACTTCTTGAATTGTGTCTATTAGGCAATTTTTACTTTCTTTGAACTGTTCTAAAATATATCCTAACGGAGATGCGTTTGCTACAAACGCATGTCCACCACAATTTACTCCCGATTCAATTCTGTATTCCGATACCCATAAACCTTTTTTTGCAAGAAATTTACCTTGTATAAGTGCTGATTTGTAATCACTTACCTTTAAAACAATTTTCTTTTTAAGATAATTATCTTCTGTTGGATAAAAATCCTCAAAATTCTCAATATAACTGTAAAGCCGGTTATTCATACCTGCTGAAAAAATTATAGACGATTCTAAATTACTGTTAGCAAAACCTCTAAAAGCAGCATGAGCATCATTATGTTCTACGGGTAACTGCTCACCTTTTTTGTAGTTTACCTTGTCCAATTTTGTCATAATATTCACATCAATTGAACCAATTGGTAGGTTTTCCTTTACCCAATCTTTCATTTTATCAAAAACTTGAACATCTTTTATTTTTGACAAAAATTTTTCTTTTAATGTAGAGCTGTCTGGCAGAATATCTATGTAGTTTTTAAATTCGTCGTATTTTTCTGTAATTGTATTTTTAAATTCGTCGTATTTATCTTCAACCACTTTATCAATAGTATTAAGATATTCTGTTATTCTTTTTGCTCTAAAATCTTCTACATTTTTTGTTATTTTTTGGAACGGAATATTAATTTTATTACAATAATATTCCCTCAATTTTTCCATTAAGCCATCGTCCACAATAGAAATAGTTGAATTTATGCCGAGATGTGCAACTTTCGCCGGCGAATCTATCGTAAAACCAATGCCCATTACTGGAATAAAAAATGAGTGTTCACTCTTATTTTTCATCATAATTAGTTAGTTAAAAGTTATAAAGTAGAAAGATTATAAAATGGTGGATTTTAAATTTTTAGTTCCTTAATTTAATTCATTACTAAAAATTTAACACCATAATTAATCCTACTCTTTTTTTAATATTTTTTGCAAAGATATAAATAAAATTAGTCAATTATGAA
>JAOZQN010000320.1 GCA_029932195.1 Bacteroidales bacterium
GTTACAAGTTGCAGGTTGCAAGTTTCGCAAAGCGAAAGAAAAATGGTTGTTTTTTATGAAAAAATCCTGATTATAATGGATTTTGTTGAAATTGTAATAACTTTATTTATAATGAATTATATAAAATATAAAGGGGGAAAATCCGTAAAAAATCCGTTCAATCCGTGTTATCTGCGTTCCTATTAATTGAACAAATAGGTGTCAGGAGGCAAAGTGGCTAATAATCAGCGATTTGCAGTTTCAGCAAAATACGTTATAATCAGAAAAATCAAATAATAATTATAATAAATCATAATTTATAATCGCATTGCGAAACCTGTAACCTGTAACCAAACTCCCCCAATATGTTACACACTCAAATGAAAAAAACTGTTAATATTTCTATACTTGCAACTAATTTTAATAATGGTAAATTTTTATCAGATTTTTTTGATAGTATTATAAATTCTACCGTCCACCCCAAAGAAATTATTTTTGTAGATGATGGCTCTACTGATAATTCACTTGAGATTATTGAAAAATATAAGGTTCTAAAAAACCTACAACTAATTTATTTTAAGAAAAATAAAGGTCGTGCTGCTGCTCTTAATGCAGGCAAATCAAAATGTAGTTCAAAATACATTTTGATAATAGACCCTGATGATATTTTGCTTCCTGAAAGAATTGAGATACAATATAATTTTATGGGAAACAATTCAGATATTGATATTTTGGGAGGGAACGTAATATATTTTAATAGCGAAACTGGAGAGAAATTAAATACTTCCAATTTCCCTACATCAAATTCTGATATTTTCAGAACTTTTGAAAAAGGAGAGAATGGAGTTTTACAACCAACTATTATTTGTAAAACAGAACTATTAAAAAAATATGATTATAAACAAATTGTTCCTGGACAAGATTATGAACTTTTTGCAAGAATAGCAAAAGATGGCTACAAATTTGCGAGTTTACAAGAACCAATAAATAGAATGCGAGTGCATACTTACAGCGTGGTTAGTAATGTAAAACTACAATCATTTATAAATTTATTCTCATATAGAGATAAAATTTTTGGAACAAAAACTTCAAAAATAAAAATAAGATTTTATTTTTGGCATATAAAATATTATAGGAAATCTATGTTTGCAAAAAATCCTATTTCAAAATATTTTAATTTATTATTATCCGCTTTTGCATATCCTCAGAAGATTTTTAAACGTATTTTTTAAAAATGTTTTACTAACTTAATTTTTAGATAACGAAAGTTTATCTGTAATTTAGAATTATCAAAAAAAAGAGTAGTTTTACGACCTCGCACGACTCATAATGATTCGAGCGTTATCTAAACATTATGAGGACAACACGATTAATATTAACATTCTATAAATCATTTGCTTTTGCGAGCTTTATGATTACGTTATCCTGTATGAGTATCATGTTCACATGGGGGATTGGCACTTTTTTTGAATTGTTTTGGTTCAAAATTATTACCCTTGCTTTAACCTTTTATTATTTCCACAGCTTTAAAAAAGATGTTTTCTTCTACTACAAAAATTTAGGAATAACAAAAAAACACCTATGGATTACAACACTTACTTTTGACTTTATTTTATTCCTAATACTAATGACTATAACACTAAAAATAAGATGACGAATTTACTTGAAATTGATAGTGTTATTTTAGAATTCAATTCGATACGAGTTTTACAAGATGTGTATTTAAAAAGTGAGACTGGAAAAGTAACAGGATTATTAGGAAGGAATGGAACTGGCAAATCATGTTTAATGAAAATTTTATTTGGCGAACTTATTCCCACAGACAAATCTATCCGATTAAATGGCAATACTTTAATTAATTCTTATCGTTCCCCAAAAGACCTTAGATATTTACCTCAAACTAGATTTATACCTAATTCCCAGACAATTAAAAGAATTTTTAGTGATTTTAAAATTGATTTTTCTGATTTGATCAACAACTTTCCCGAATTCGAAAAATTGTATAAATCTAAATTAATTAATTTATCAGGAGGTGAAAGGAGAATTATTGAGATATACACAATATTAGTTTCTCAAACTAAATTTTGCATGTTAGATGAGCCATTTTCTCAAGTTATGCCTATTCATGTGGATACAATCAAGCGATTAATTCTGCGAGAAAAAAAGAATAAAGGAATAATAATAACAGACCATATGTATAAGTATATCATTAATGTTTGTGATGATTTATATGTAATTAGAGATGGAAAAACTTATTTGACTAACAATATAAAAGATTTAGAAACATTGGGATATGCCCGAGTAAATGAAAAAAATATCACATCATTGTAAAGTATGGGGTTGTGAAATTTATCCAAGAACGTATTTAAAAACTAAATAAGTTAGCACAAAACTTAATATTGCCACAGTTCCAAAAATAATCATTTTGTTTTTAGCTTTCTGTTGCTTTTTCTCTTCCTCTTTTTCTTTACTT
Organism: Bacteroidales bacterium; assembly: GCA_029932195.1. Lineage (GTDB taxonomy): Bacteria > Bacteroidota > Bacteroidia > Bacteroidales > JAOZQN01 > JAOZQN01. The sequence goes on from JAOZQN010000320.1 coordinate 2,453, forward strand.
AGTTTTTCTAAAAAACTATTCCTACTCTTCTCTTCTAATTTATTTCCAACTACTTTTTTTTCTGTAACAATTTTCTTTTTTGTTGATTTATTAAAATCATAATTCTCAATATATTCTTTTGTTACAGAGAGTATTAAATGTTTTGGAGCATTTGCATATTCTGCAATAAAAGGCAAATTAATTTCTACCTCTTTTGAAGTTTTTAATTCTTCAACAGCTTTTATGCATGCTTCTGCAACTCTATCAAAAGTATTTCCGTCGGTAGAAAGTTCAAAGCCATTTTCTTCTAAAAATTTATGGTAAATAATCCTTGATAATTCGATTTTCATATTTTTATGTTTTAAAAATAGCAAATATACAATGTTTTTTCTATTTTTGCCAAATATAAAAAGGAAAGACAATGGAAAGATAACGGAAATAGATATTAATACAATTGTTATCAATATCTTAGGAATAAACCAATCCCTAATCTTTTAATCTTTAATCCAAATTTGCAAACCTAACTCACTAAAAAACTCCGTCCTAACTCTCTATTAAAAAATGTTACAAATTTATAAAGCCTCCGCAGGTTCGGGAAAAACACATACACTTACGCAAGACTATCTGAAACTTTCGTTTAAATATCCAGATAAATTTAGCCGAATTATTGCCGTAACTTTTACCAACAAAGCTGCCGAAGAAATGAAAGTGCGTATAATTGAGGAGCTTAATAATTTGATAAAAAAAGGCATAAAATCAGCTCATTATCAGATAATTAAAGAGACTTTCCCTGAGCTTTCTGAAGCCCAAATAAAAAAGCAAGCACTAAAAATTAGAGACCGAATTTTACATAATTACACCAGTTTTGCAATTAGCACAATAGACAGTTTTGTGCAACGAATAGTGAGGTCGTTTGCCTACGAAATAAAAGTTCCGAATGGTTACAAAATAGAAATGGACAGCGAAAAAGTAATTACAGATATTACAGAAATGCTTTTTAGTAAAATTTCGGAGAACAAACAATTGCAAAAATGGCTTACACAATTCGCTCTATATAAGATAGAACAGGGAGTGAATTGGGATTTTAGAGAAGACGTAAAAAAACTTGCTTACGAAATTTTTAAGGAAAAATTCCAATCTTTTAAAACCTCTACAGAAGAGACTGATTTAGAAAAAGAGAAAAATAATTTGAACTATTTATTGAAGGAAATTATTGAAATTAAAAAAGATTTTGAAGCAAAAATGAAGGAAACTTCTGTTAAAACTAATAAAATTTTATCAGAAAATGGAATTTTACGAGATAAACTTGGCAGAAACTTTAAGACAATAACAAGTTATTTGACCACAAAAATTACAAAAAAACAAGAGTTTGAGCCAGGAAAAACAATAATCAATGCTCTTGAGGGCGAAGAAAATTGGTTTGCCAAAAGTGCAAAATCAAATATAAAAGAACAAATTTTGAGTGTGTATCCGCAATTGTCGGAACTATTGGAATATACTATAAATTTATATCAAAAAGAATATAGCTCATATCTTACTGCGAGAAAAATACTAACAAATTTTCATTCTTTTGGGATTTTAAATGATATTTCAAATATTTTACCCGAATATCGTGAAATAAATAATTTATTGTTAATCTCTGATACAACTGTTTTTCTGAAAAAAATAATTTCTGGCAACGATGCTCCTTTTATTTATGAAAAAATAGGAACAAAATATCAAAATATTTTAATTGATGAATTTCAGGATACTTCTGGTTTTCAATGGTTTAATTTTAAGCCACTAATTGAAAACTCTCTTGGAAATGGTTTTTTTAATCTTATAGTTGGAGATATAAAACAATCCATATATCGCTGGCGTGGAGGCGACTGGCGACTTTTACTTACGGAAGTAAAAAAAGATATTGGCGAAAATTTTATCCGAGAAACAAGTCTGGACACAAATTGGCGTAGCAAAAAAAACATTATAGATTTTAATAATTCAGTTTTTAAACAACTTCCCGAAGTTGCACAGGATTTTTATAATAAAGATTTTACAACAAATAACGACTCTATTAAAAATGAGTACGGAAACATTTTAACTTCTGCTTATTCAGATACTTATCAAAAAATTGCACCAATTACAGCAAAAACTGGTGGGAGAGTTAAAATTAATTTTATAGAATCTAAAAAAAGGGAGAAAGCTAAAAAATGGAGAGAAAAAATTAGCGAGCTTATTCCTGAAACTATTGATAATCTGTTGAAAAACAAAAATTATAGTCCAGGAGATATTACAATTTTGGTGAGAACAAATAGGGAGGGCAAAGAAATTGTGGATTTATTGCTTGATTACACAAATAACACAAAAGGAGCAGAAATTTATGATATAATTTCATCTGATTCTTTGTTTATTTCTAATTCGGCGGCAGTAAAAATAATTATTTATTCTCTAAAATATTTGCAAAATAAAGAAGACCAAGTAAATCTTACAAATTTAATTTTTGAATATCAAAAACTAGTAAACCAAAGAGATTTGGATTTTCATACTATTTTTGACTCTAAAAACAAACAAGATTTAACTTTATTCTTACCAAAAGAGTTTATAAAAAATTATGATAATTTACAAAAAATTGCACTTTATGAACTTGTAGAAAATCTAATTTCAATTTTTAAACTGAATAATTATGAGCAAGAATATCCATATTTACACACGCTACAAGATACTGTATTAAACTATATTAGAGACGAATATGCCGATTTGCAAAATTTCTTGCAATTTTGGGAGCAAAAAGGTGTAACTATTTCAGTAAATTTATCCGACAAGCAAGATGCAGTAAATATTATGACAATCCATAAGTCTAAAGGTTTGGCTTTTAAGGTTGTATTAGTTCCATATTTAGATTGGAGATTAGACCATAACCCAACTATTTCGCCAATAATTTGGTGCAAACCAGACCGTGAACCATATAATAAATTTGCATTTCTACCGATAAAATATAACTCACAAATTGCTGAAACACATTTTAATAAAGATTATTTTGACGAAAAACTTTATGCTTTTATGGACGCAATAAATATGCTTTACGTAGCATTTACTCGCCCAATTGAAGAGTTGATTATTTTTGCTCCAACAGACGGAGGCAAAGAATTAACTTATATCTCTGATTTACTTTATAATACAATTATAAATAGTAATATAGAAAAAGAAAGTGAAACAAATAATATTATATCGTTAAAAAAACATTATGATACAGAAAGATTTATTTGTGAAATAAATAAAGGTTATAAAGAAATAGACGGTAAAAAATATAAGAAAGAAACAAAAGAAAAAGGTTTTTCTTTGGATTATTACCCTGTTTTTGATTGGCGACAAAATATATCTGTAAAATCTCATGCAGGAGATTTTTTTATAGAAAGTATTAAGTATGTGGAAGATAAAGTAAATTATGGTATTTTGATGCACGAAATCTTCTCAAAAATAATAGTAAAGTCGGACATCAACGATGCTATTGAGGACTTGATTTTTGCTGGAAAAATAAATAGCAAAGAAAAAACCGTTTTAATATCAAAATTAAAAGAAATTATTCGTATTCCAGGAGTAGATGACTGGTTTTCTGATAAATGGAATGTAAAAACGGAGTCAGAAATATTAACGTCAAGTGGAGAGGTTAAAATTCCGGATAGAATATTATTTGGAGATAAAGAAACTATTGTAATAGATTTCAAGTTTGGAGAAGTGCGAAACGAACATAGAGAGCAAGTTTTGGAATATATGAAAATAATTTCTGAAATTTCGCCAGATAAAAAAACACGAGGCTTTTTGCTTTACGGTGATAAAAAAAGAATTAAAGAAGTTATTAATAATTAATTTGATGAAATAAAGAGCAAAATATGAGTAATAAAATTATATCTAAATTAAAGAAGAATAAAATCATTTATTCTACGGCAATAAAAACGAAATATTATATTAATAAAAAAAATGCTATTAAAAATAGAATTGGAAATATTTCTACTTTTCATACCACACGTTGTGGTAGTTCTGTTGTGGGGTTAATGCTTAATCAACATCCTGATATATACTGGGATAATGAAATAATTAGAAGAATTAAATTTTGTACTCATAGAATCCAACAAGAACCAGAAGAATATATCACAAATAAGATGTATGCTAATAATTCTAAATACTATGGTTTTGAAACAACAAAACAGCATTTAGGAGAACGTTTTTTAAATATGGAATTAGAAAATTATATAAATTTGTTGAAAGATTTTGGTTTCAAATATTTTATTAATTTACAAAGAAAAAATCATTTAAAAAAGTTAGTTTCTAATTCTATTGGAAAAAAAACAAAAAAATTTCATTCTAAAAATGAAACTCCAACAATTACGAAAATAAAACTAAATTTAAACAGCAATAACAAGTCTAAAAAATCGCTAATTCAAAAATTTGAAGATTTAGATAAATATTACAATACAATAAATAATTTATTAGAAAATGAAAATTCTATAAAATTAGTTTATGAAGATGATATTTTAAATAATCCTTATATTGCTTACCAAAAAATAATTAATTTTATTGGACTTAATGATTTTAAACCAGAAATTATGCTTAAAAAACAAAATCCTTTTGCCTTAGAAGAAATTATCATTAACTATGAGCAAGTTAGAACACTTTTAACAGACACAAAATATGAATGGATGCTTAAAAGTTAAATGATGCAGATAAAAAACATTGTAAAAAAGTATTACAAGAGTAAATTGGCAAAAGGAAGTGCTATTTTTATGATAATAAAACTAATAGCAATGGTTTTTGGTTATGTAAATATCATTATTATTACTAAATATTTTGGTTCATCAGCTCTTGGAGTATTTTCTTATATCATATCAGTTTTAACTTTAGTTGGAACTTTTTCAACTCTGGGTATTCAAATAACGACCTTGCGATTTGTATCTAAATTTAGAGCAAAAAAAGAATTTGGTAAAATAAAATCATTCTATTTTCAGGCATTAAAAATTATTTTTGTTCCAGGAATAATATTTTCAATACTATTTTTCTTCTTTTCAGATTTTATTGCAAATAATTTTCTCAACAAACCAGACAATGCTTTTTACAT
>JAOZQN010000321.1 GCA_029932195.1 Bacteroidales bacterium
TGTAGCTAATGCAATGCCAATGCGAGGAAAAATTGCAAATAATTATATTGCAGATATAACAATTTTTGACAAAGATGAAATAAACGGAAGTGCAACAATTTCAAATCCAAACCAATTTTCTAAAGGTATAGAAACTGTTATTGTAAATGGGGAAATTGCTTATCAAAATAATAAATTGATAGCAAAAAAAGGTAAACCTATTAGATATTAAAAAGATATAATTGTAAGACAATTCAAAAATGTCTTACAACTATAGCCTTATTCAGACAACCCAAAAACTTCTAACAAATCAGAAACTTTCAAATTTATCTCTTCTATATTATGATGAGCTTTTAGATAATAAGGTTCTCTAATACTCAAAGTTTTGGTAATATAATTAAGTAAATCATCTTTTTGATCTTCAATAAGTGGTCGTTTTTTTTTTGCTTGCTTTAATCTTTGATATAAAAATTTTGGAGTGTATTTTAAATAAATACTCTTTCCATTGTTATTTATAATATCCATGTTATTGAAGAAACAAGGAGTTCCCCCACCAACAGAAATAACAGAATTATCAAACAACGAAACTTCTAGAAGAGCTTTATTTTCTACTTTACGAAAACCATCTTCTCCAACTAATTGAAATATTGATCTAATAGAATGTTTATTTTTCTTCTCTATATAATTATCAAGATCTACGAATTGGTAGCCAATTTTTGAAGCAAACTTCTTTCCGATAGTTGTTTTTCCTGCTCCCATAAATCCTATTATGTAAAAATTTGGCATAGATTATTTTTCTGTTTGTCTTTTTTTCTTCTCTTCCATAAAGATTTTACGTCCTCCATAACCAATTCCTGCCAATAATAATGCTAACAGTCCTCCATCAATTGGTATATCTTGTGGCGGTGGTGGTGGTGGTTGCCCCATAGAAGTGCTTAAAAACAGGGGAAAGACAATTAATATTAAAAGTAATATTAGGATTTTTAAGTATCTTTTTTTCATAGTTTTCTTCTTTTTTTTATATAACGCAATAAAATAAAATTTATTTACAAAATTAAATGTTTTTTTAATTAAAATTAAAAAAATTTGTATTAATTTATAAATACATACAAATTAATTCGCCAATAGCTAAAAATATGAAGCTAAAAAGTTATTCAATTAATATATTCTAATTTACGTATATAATTTTTTGGTGTTTTTCATGAGTGTCAAGTTCAAAGCTTTTTTGAGATTTCAGATTTGAAGTTTACTCTTGAAATGAGTATTTTAATATTTAAAAAGTAACATGTGTCGTTAGGCACTTAGCACTCGTGAAAAACATTATTTTTTTCACTTATACTTTGAATATGTTTATTTTATAAATACTTTTTGAGTATATACATTTGATTTTGTGTTATATTTAACAATATAATTGCCAGTAGGTGAATTCACAGTAAATGTATTGAATAAAGAATTTACTTTTGATTCAAAAACTTTTTTTCCTACAATATCATATATTGTTACAACTCCATTAAGGTTGTCTTCTGAATTTATATTCAGAAACACTTGGTTAGAATTTGAATAAATTTTAATATCACTACCATTGGAAGAAGTATTGTTTTCAAATAAGTCTGTTGTTGTTGCTTCTGGAAAGAAGAATAAATAAAATCTATCTCTAATTTCTCCCTCTTCTATAAAGCAGGTATATTCTTCGTTTGTAAGCAAATCTATTCTTATATAATTTTGATCATCTGTTCTATCCACAAGCCAGATATTTTCAAAATCAAAATTAATAAGTTCTGTTGCTCTTATTGTATAAGTTCCACTTTCTTTTGCTACAAAACCGAGCGGAATAGATTTAGGTTCATCTGTTCCAGTATTATTATCGTCTTCCCAAACAGGCAAAGAATTTATTGCTATAGGTGTTTCTGTTTCTTCATTATTTACTAATGAATAAATTTGAGGTAAACCTGCTGTGGTAGCAAACATCTTGTAGGCATCAAAGCTGTCATCTATTTGTGGAGTTGCTTCGTTAAAGAATCTAACAATTAATTCGTCTGACTGATTATTTTCATTGCTTGCTTGTAATTTTACGTAAGAAAACTCAGAATTGGTATCTGTTCCATTTTTATACATTGCATTTGCACGATGAATTCTTGCCGAAGCAGGAATAGAAAAAGTTGGTGCTGCTGTTGCTTTCACAAAAAATGATTGCATTGCTGGAATATATTGTGCATTTGCATCAGAGTTTAATACCTGAGGAGTTCCGTCTGTAAACTGATAACTTGTTCCTGCTCCGTAATATACATAGTTGCCTGCATCTCCATCCCACATATACGCACAGTTATTTATATTATGTCCAGCACCCAAAGAAGTATAAATATCATCCCAATCTAAAGCCGATGGATATGGATTTCCTACTAAATTCCAACCATCGTAGAAGTCTCCATTCCCATCATTTGAATTAAAGCTCATTGTTGGGGCATAATTTACTGCATGATTTAAATCCGAAGGAGTTGAAGTAAAAGTTGAATTCATATTTTCCTCATTATAAGTTATATATCCCGTTTTTGTTCCACTTGAAACGTTTAATGTTTTATCATCTGTATCATCTGCTTGATATTGCTGCCATGCTAAATAAAAAAAGTAGCCATTTCCAGGGTAATCGTAATTAGCATATTGAATATCAGCAGGAATATCTATTGTGCCTCCATCAACACCCTCATCATAAGTCTCATTATATGTATATAAATTAGGATTAAAATTTCCACTTGTCGTATTTTCTGTAAATATATTACTACTTTGGTTATCCATAGGAACACTAACATATTGCCAACGACCATCTACTTTAAAAAATCGTTCTACATTTATCGTTCCTGCTCCTGTTACATCTCCAGCAGTTGTTCCTGTAATGAGTGAGCCTGTTGGGTTTTCATCGGTAGGTGTTTTTAGTGTAAAAACTCCATCTACGTCTAATATTCCATTAGTAGTGGCTGCACTTCCTGCGGCTAAATTTGTTGTAGAACCTAAATTTATTGTTACTTTTTCAAAATCAATAAAGTTAGTCATATCTGCGGCACTTGACGTAATTGTTTGTGTTGCTCCTGCAAAAATAACTTCTCCATCTGTATCTACATTCATAAAAGCAGTCGTTGTTCCATTATTTGTAAAATCTCCTTCTATTTTTAGAACACCATCTAAATCAATTTCGCCAGTTCCATCGTTTAAGTAATTTCCATTAGCTCCGCCATCTACATATACGGTTGTTCCAGAAGTTATAACTATTTTTGCCCCATTGTTAAAAAGCCCTTGTGCAAAAATCATCATTGGTAAAATACCAAATAGGCTTAAAAAAATAATTTTTTTCATAATAAATTTGTTTTAATGTTGAAATTTTAAAAAATTTACAGCAAAAAATCATACAATAATATTCTTATTACAAACACGATTTTTTCGAGAGTTTTGTTGTCTATTGCTGTGAGAAAAGGTAATTTAGAGGGGGACTGCAATGTTACAAAAAAAAACAATAAAATCAAATAAACAAGAGTAAACTATTTATTAGACGAAATAAAATAAAAAAGGTTGCTTCAATAATACTCTATTTTTATACTCTGGGGGATTGCAAAAAACGAAAATACTTTAACTTTTATTATTCATAAAATTAATCAACTTACTTACTGTTAAAACATTATATTATTTTTATACTGTTTTTTTTTTGCAATATATTAATTAGAAAGTTTAACAATTTTATTAATTAATTTGGTTAAGATATAAAATATTTATTTTTTAAATCGTCAGATAAATTTTCAAATAATTGACAGTTTTTTAATTTTTCCTTATTATTTTCTCCATTTATATTTGAAATTATTACTCTTCCCTCACCTTTTTCATAAATATTCAAAAAATCATCTATCATTCCAATAATTGTTAGTTTACCCTGTTCTACAAGTTCGGAATATTTGGATAAAGCTAATTTTATCTGATAATCAACATTTTGTTCCACTGCTTTTATCCAAATATTTTCGTCATTGTCGTTCTTATTTATTTCTACCATTTTTAATGGTATTGCCAAATGATTAAGTTCACGAATAATATCCAATGATTCACCTGCATAATTACTCATTCCTGCTTTTATTGCTCCACAACGTGTGTGTCCAAGAATTAGCAATATGGGAGTTTTTAAATAATAAATTCCATAATCTATTGAACCAAAAGTAGATAAAACTTGATTTCCTATATTTCTTATCACAAATAATTCGTCGGTAGTTTCTATTCCAAAAATACTTGTTTGCACTCTGGAATCGGAACAAGTTACAAGCGTAACCGATGGCGATTGTGCATCTTTAAGCTTCTCAAAAAACTCTGGTTCATGTTCATTTACGTATTTATTATTTCCATTTATCAAATATTTGATAGTATCTTTTGCAGTATTTTTCATTTCTAAATTTAGTTAAATAAGTTGACGTTTTTCACGAGTGTCAAGTTCAAGGCTTTTTTGAAATTTCAGAGTTGAAGTTTACCTCTGTAAATGAGCATTTTAAAATTTCAAAAGTAACGCTAATTACAGAGTAATTAGCTTGGCACTCGTGAAAAATGCCAATAAGTTTTTAATTTAGTCTTTAGTTATTAATGTTTTTATTTGAAAATAAGCAGAATATGTTACTAATCCACCTGTTATCAGGCAATAGTCAATTAAAAACTCAACACTAAAGGGCATTCCTAAAAACTAAGCATTAATTGACTCTTTTATCTATTTCTTCTTTTAGATCTTTTAAGTCAATGTTTCCAACCGCCTGATTATGAATCTCTCCCATGATCCAATTTGAAATTACAGCTTCTTTATTAGGCTTATTTATTTCTCTAAATTTTTCTATCAAAAAATCTATTGGAGCAAGCAGTTCTTCTTTTGTTCGTTTACGAAATTTTATTGTTGTTAGCACAGAGGCAAATTCCATATTCGCATGTTGATATACAACTGGCAACATGCTTTTTAACACAGATTCATCTATATTTTTTTCTTTAATAAATTTAAACATTCCGTATATTTTTTTGAACGAAAAATATTTGTGTTGTTCAAATTTTCCTTGAATATTTTTCACTGTATGTCCAAGAAATGAACCTACAAATTTTGGCGAATAGCCAAGCTCTACTATTTTTTCAATAGTTGGAATTAGATTATTTCTGAGTAAATAATGATAAGTATCGTTTGGGATTTTCCATTTTAATAACTGTGCATATCTATCGGAAATATCTATTGGTAGATTTTTAGATAAACTTTCTATATAACTGTTTTTTAAAGGAATAGGTGCAGAATCTGTATCTGGATACATTCGGTCTGCTCCTGGAAGCACTCGTTCAAATATAGTCCTGCCGTCAGAAAAAGATTTGCGTGTTTCTTCTGGTATGCCTTCAAAAAGCATTTGACATCGTTCTTCAATTGTTTCTATAGCTGTTTCTATATCTTCATCTGCTCCCCACATAATTATTTGAGAATCAGTATTTTTAGCATTAAAAAGATTTGCTATTTGTGAAAAATGTTTTTGCCAGTCTTCTGTTGCAAAAGATGAATTAATCTCTTCGGAATGAACAATATTTGGTTTTTCAATACATGCAATAACTTTAAGACGGTCAGATAATTCGTCTGCAAATATTTTCTCGGGTTGTGTAAAATGAGATAAAACTCCTTGAAAATCTGGCAAATTAATTGCTATTATTTGATGATTTTGTTCTTTGGCATTTATAATTGGCTCGTATTCAAATTTAAAATCATGATAATCAATAACTTTATATGAAATTTTCCAATTTTTATAGTTTTTTATTTTAGATTTTAACCTATCTCTAAGTTTTAGTAGCGAAAATTGTCTAAAAGCCTCATTATGAGATAATTTTGGTATCCATTTATTATGAGCAACCCCCTTAATTTCTACCCGCGAACCACCTTTGCAACTGACATTTACGTCTTCCCTACCCGCTCCCATTCCTGTTCTAACTTTTCCCGTAGAGCGATTTAAAAATCTAATATATTGAGCTGCTTCCATTAGTTCTTCTGGAGTATCAAGTTCTGGATATGTAACTGTTTCAATAAGAGGAGTTCCAAGTCTATCTGTTTTATAAACTCGTTTGTGTCCTATATCCGAAATTTCTCTACAAGAATCTTCCTCAATACTAAGTTGAATTAGCCTTACTTTTTTATTTTTCAACTGAATTTCACCTTCAACTCCCAGTATAGCAGTTCTTTGAAAACCTGCGGGAATACTTCCATCAAGATATTGTTTTCTGGTAATATGAACTTCACCAACAATGTTTAATTTAGAAAGTAACGAGATTTCAAGGGCAACCTCAAGAGCTTGTTTATTGATAGGGAATGGTGGATTATCGTCAATTTCGTAGGTGCATGTGGTTTCGTTGTTTATTCGGTAAGTAATTTCCTTGCGAGTTTTAAACTCCATTAGGGCAGTCCCATCGTATTCTCCAAGCTCGCTCAAAGTTGGTCGCATATGCCTGATAATCTCGGCATTATAGTCTTCACTGTCGTGCAAAATTCCTGACGGGCAGTTGCAAAATAATTTTTTTTCTGTATCCAATTGTTGATGGACTTCAAGACCAGATTTGAAACCAATTCTTTTATAATCTTTTACAGTTGCCTTATTTAAAGTAACATAACCTGCTTCTTTTTTTGTTGCTTCGTAATTTTTCTGAGGATTAAATTTTTGTTTCATATCTAAAATTAAGTGTTTAGTTTTAAATGCCTTATTTTAACTGACTCTTATTTAGGCAGTTGCATATTGCCTAATATGGACTACTTATTAAAATTTACCATTTATGATGTTAGAGTATTACTAAAATGTAAAAATAAGATATTATTTCTCATTATTAAATTTTTTTTCAAAAAAACTACAAAAAAAGAAATATAAAGCATATCTTTTTATTTGTTTTTATAAATTTCACAACCTGTATACTATAGATTATAGTGTGATATGTTTTTCATAATCGGAATAGAACGGCAGGACTGTTAAGTTCTATTTTTGTTCTAAAAAACATTCAATTATCAATTTCAATTGTAATTGCCTAATTTTAAGTTAAGTATTGGGTGGTAATTTAAAAAGTATGATATTACAATATTTTTGAATATGAGACAATTAGATTATATTTTTTTAATACGAAAATAAAAATATATCAAATACAACAAAATACTAAATTATTGGTAATAAGAAAGATGCTTTATTCATTAGTATAATTAAATCGAAAATATTATAAAACTGAGTAAAGTTTAAAAAATAAATTCGGATTTTTGACGCAGTTATTTTAGGAAGTAAATTTTATTTTAATGGAGTATTGTTGAGGTAGTTTTATATCTAATTTGGGTATCAAATATTAGTTTTTTTTGGGTTCTGAAATTGGAATCAACTAACAATAAGAAGTTTAAGTTTATTTGGGGCAAATAAAAAAGCCTGCATTTTGATTTACAGGCTTTTATTATTAAAAAGTAGTCCGTAGGGGTAAGGTGTTAATAATTTTATGTTTTTATAATAAAAGTTCCCCCAGTTTTT
>JAOZQN010000876.1 GCA_029932195.1 Bacteroidales bacterium
CATACAACGGCAAAGAACTACAAGAAGACTTTGGCTTAAACTGGCACGATTACGGAGCAAGAATGTACGATGCACAAATTGGAAGATGGCATGTACAAGACCCTGTAAACAATGTCTTTTTTAGTTATTCTCCTTATAACTATGTTTTCAATAATCCAGTATCTTTCATAGACCCAAACGGAATGTGGCCAGACTGGTGGAATAAAAAGAAAAAAGGACATAACAAGGTTCACACTAAAGGAAAAAAGGGGAAAAGAAATAGGAAACGGAAAAGAAGAAAATCAAAAAATGAAAAAAAATTAATTGGATCTGCTTCAAAAAAACGAGTTGTAAGAGAAAATTATTTTTACAACTCACCAGAAGTTTTTGATATATCCCAAAATGGAGCAATAGTAAATTTATTTAATGATAATATTGGTGCAGGAAATTTTAATGGTAGTGCAGGCAATTTAGCTACAAATTTTAGTAGATACGACAGAGTTCAGTTTAACGGATTTGTAGGTAATATGGTAGCACCTGCTTTTAACAGATTTACTAATACAAGTCCAAGTTATTTATTCAATTTATCAATAGATGGAAATAATCTATCTGTAAATAATTGGATGTGGAGGGGAAATCAACCATTTGTTAGTGCCTCTATAATTAGTATTCTATTTCAAATAACATCTGGGCAACCTCTTGGACTAACAACACCTCATGGCAACATTTCTTATCAATTATCTGCTTTTGGATATTATACATCTGTTGCAGGTTGGAGTTCAATTGATATACAAAATAACACAACAGGACGAACATCTTCAGCATTAGTGCCTTGGTCTCCATTTAATTCGGCAACATGCCCACCGTGGAAAGGTGGTAGGCTGTATTACACTAAAAGTCAGAGAACGCGATACAGTAGAGTTGATAACCTGGGGAGATTATCTCCAATTAATTTTAGAAACTAATATGAATAAAATATTTTTTTTAATTTTCGTTTTTTCATCATTTATTGCAAATTCACAGAATTTGGTAATAAATGGTTCTTTTGAAGAGTATGAATATCTTCCTACAAAGCAGTCTCAAATTTCTGCTCTATCTAACTGGGATGATATTTATGGAACAGTAGACACATATTATGAAGGTTTTAATTTAAAAGAAAACATTTCTTACATTATTAACTTATCTGTTCCGCACAATGAGTATGGCTACCAGGATGCATTTGATGGAAAATCATATATTGGAGGATATAAAGATAATCTAAGTTTTGAAAACTTCGCAGGTATGCTTTCTGAAGAATTAATAAAAGGAAACTACTATCATATTGAATATTATGTTTCATTAGCAGACAACAAACGTTTTGCTACTGATAATTTTGGAGTTTATTTTTCAAAAGAAAAATTTGTTTTTAAAACAAGATATAAAATGTATGAACAAGTATTAAATTTAGAACCTCAAATACAAAATCCAAAAGGTAGAGTGATAGATTCTAAAAAAGAATGGACAAAAATTTCTGGAACATTTAAAGCTGAAGGAGGCGAAAAATACATTATTATTGGAAGTTTTGGTTCTATAGTAAATTCAACGTGGAAAAAAACAAAAAGAAAAAAAAACTGCAAAAAATATCCCAAAAAGAACACGTCTTATTACTACTATGACAACGTATTACTATACGAGGTAGACAGTTTAGGTAATAAAATTATTCCCGATACAACACTTGTTTTAAAATCAGATAGTTTGCAAATATCCAAAAATGATACAATAAGTAACTGAAGTTTCGGAGTTGTAATTAGCTGGTTGTGAATATATTACAAAAA
>JAOZQN010000322.1 GCA_029932195.1 Bacteroidales bacterium
ACAAAAACTGGGGGAACTTTTTTTGATGAAATATCAAATTATTAACACCTTACCGCTGGGGTGCTATATCCACATTATCAATTAATTCTATCGTTGTTTTGCACCGCTGGTGCAATAATATATAAATAAAAAAAATTGAATGTTAAATATTCCTCTTCTTTTTTAACAACAAAATTTTTTGATTGCACAGGTCAAGAATTTTTAACTTAACTACACCACAACAATGCTAACTACTTCATTTTTTGAGAACAACCGAAAATACGTATCTAAGTTTTTAGAAATAAACTCCATTGCATTCGTTAATTCCAACGACGAATTGCCCCGAAATGGCGACCAGAATCATATTTTTCGTCAAAATTCCGATCTATTTTATCTTACAGGTATAAATCAGGAGCAAACTTTGCTCATGCTTTCACCCAACCACCCCGATCCCAGAAAACGAGAAATATTATTTATCCGCCCTACAAGTAAGAAAATAGAAATTTGGGAAGGTAAAAAACTCACACGAAAAGAGACTTCGGAAATTTCAGGAATCAAGAACGTGAAATTATTAAGCGAACTTGATAGTTTATTGCCAGATTTAATGTTTTATGCCGAAAATGTATATCTAAGTTTGAACGAAAATTTAGGATATTCTCGTTTCTATAACGATATTGATTTACGATTTTTAAACGACTTAAAAATAAAGTATCCATTACATGTTTTCAGGCGTTTATCTCCAATTATCGTAAGTAAAAGATTAATAAAAACAGAAGAGGAAATTGAAGTTTTGAAAAAGGCAATAAAATTCACAAATAATGCTTTTAAACGAGTTTTAAAATTTGCAAAACCAAATATTGTAGAATACGAAATAGAAGCAGAAATTACTCACGAATTTATCCGAAATGGTATAAAATCACATGCTTACGAGCCAATTGTGGCATCGGGGAAGAATGCCTGCATTTTACATTATACCTCTAATAATAAAGTATGCAAAAACGGCGATTTAATTTTAATGGATTTTGGAGCAGAGTATAATAATTATGCAGCTGACCTTAGTCGCACAATTCCAGCAAATGGCAAATTTACTGAACGACAAAAAACTGTGTATCAGGCAGTTCTTAATGTTCAGAAAAAAGCAATAAAATTAATGGTTGTAGGAAAAACAATAAATATTTTGAACAAAGAAGTTGGCGAAATAATGCAGTCGGAACTTATAAAAATAGGTTTACTCTCAGAAAAAGATATTGAGGACAAAGGAGACAAGGCTTACAAAAAATATTACTTACACGGAACATCACATTTCATGGGACTTGACGTGCATGATGTTGGCACAAAAGACACAAAATTTGAACCAGGAATGGTTCTCACATGCGAACCAGGAATTTATATCCCCGAAGAAAATATGGGAATAAGATTAGAAGACGATATTCTTATAACAAACAGTAAACCAATAAATTTAATGGCAAATATTCCTATTGAGATAGAGGAAATTGAACAATTAATGAACGATTAATAATTATTTATTCATTAAATTGTCTATAAAACGTGTCCATTCAGGAAACCAAATATCATAACCTATAAAATTTAATAATTTAATAAAATACGTATCTTTTTCTATTTCTATTTCGGGCTTAAAGAATAAAATAGTTTGTTTAAAAACTTGATAAACATCATCTTTATTCATTATTGAATGCAATTCATTTGGATTCAATTTTTTCTTATATTCAGTAATGTATCTTGTTAATAATATATCACTATTATCAATAATGTTTTTAATGTTTAACTTTTCTAATTTTTCTTTTCTTTTTTCAAAGTATCCTGTCAGGTGTTTATAGATTTCTTTGTCGTTGTTATTTATTGCTTTTTCTACTTCTAATATATTATTCTTTTTTTCTTTTATAATCTCTTCAATATTTTTAAGAATTTCTGTTTTAACATCAACAATACTTATTTTATCTTCATTCAAAGATAAATTAATTAATTTACTGCAAATATCAATATCTGAAAAAATAGTAGATTCAAGTGTATATGACTTCCAAATATGTGTTTTTATACCTATTTTTTTATTAAATGCTCGTTCTATTTTTTCTCTCTCTTCATCAGAATGTTTGTCTTTGTCAAAAATTAAAACAGATTTATTCCAAAGAGTTGTTTTATTTTTTATTTTTCGGAAAAAATACTTTATACTATTTATGGTCATTAACATTTCGTCTATTCCGTCAAAACTCCAATAAATGGTATTTATATCTTGTTTATTTTTATTTAAGATTGACTGTATTGCTTTTGCATCTGACTTCCCTTCAACAAGAATAATTTTATCTGATTCAATTGCATTCAAAATATCTAATCCAGACTGACTACCAAGCGATTTAAGAATTTTGATATTGGGACTTGGCTGAAAACCTTTCTTAATTCCAACAATATCTTCATTAATTATTGGCTTATATTTTTTCATTTCATTACCTTGTAGATGAAATAAAAATTTTGGTTTAGTGCTTCTTATCAAGCTCTCGTTGTGAGTAGAAATAAATATTTGTCTTTTCTTATTTTCACCTACATATTTCATAAGAACTTCTAACAATCTATTTTGCAATGCTCTATGAATATATGAATCTGGCTCATCTAATAAAATTATGTTAAGGTCTTCGTAGTCTATCTCCTCATATACAGATAACAAAAGCTCTATTATTTGCAAAGTTCCACTTCCCATTAAAAATAAATCTGCTCTATCATTTTGTATTTTAATATCAATATTTATTTCAGTATGTTTTATTTTGTCTGACCTAAATATGAAATCAATTTCTTTGGGTAAGTATTTACCTAATAATATATAGCTTAAGTCACTCTTTAACTTAGTAAACTTATCTGTTGCAAATTCATTCAAATTATAAAGTCTATTTCGTAAAACAGAAACAGACTCTCTCGATTTTATTTGTTCGTTTATTTTTGGATTAGTTAGAAAGGATTCTTTTATTTGCAAAGTATTTACAGGAGAGGCATATATAAGATTTACTGGTGAGTAATTTTCAATGTTTTTATTAAAATTAAAAAAGCTGTTAAATTTTGCAAAATCAAAATTATTACGGTCGTGAATTATGTTATAAACACTTCCACTGGCTCTCTTTATTATAAAAATTATTTTTATTGTTTCATTACCCTCTGTAAAAGTTGCTTCTAAATGAATTGCTTCTTTTGTGTTAAATTTGTGAAAAATACTATTGTAATAAGGATTTCTGACAGATTTAATTTCTTCAATTGCGAAATATTTATGTTCTGGAAAAATATAGTCATTGGCTTTATAATTGTATTTTTTGCTGCTTTTTGCTACTTTTTTTAACATCTTAAAAAAACATTCTTTCCATAATGAAATAGCCTCTAAAACAGTTGTTTTACCCGAATTATTAACTCCTGTAAAAACATTCAAATCTGGGTTAAAATAAAATGTAGCCTCCTTAAATGTTTTAAAATTTCTTATAGTAAATTCAGATATATACATAATTCAGATTTAAAAGTTTTAAATATTAAGTAAAAAATAGCTCTTCCTTAAAATTTCATTCGTGCTTGTGGAGTTATGTTTTGATTTGCAAAATCTTTTTTCAGAAATTTAAAATATCCCGTAATTGCAATCATTGCGGCATTGTCGGTAGTAAATTTTCGTTCGGGAATATGGGCTGTCCAACGATATTTTTCTGCGTAAATTACTAATCGCTCACGTAGTTCGGAGTTTGCGGCAACTCCACCGCCAATTGTTACTTCTGTTATTCCTGTCTGTTTTACGGCTTTGCGAAGTTTTCCGAGCAAAATATCTACAATTGTTTTTTGTAAAGAAGCTGATAAATCCTCTTTGTT
The DNA here is from genome assembly GCA_029932195.1 of Bacteroidales bacterium. Taxonomy (GTDB): domain Bacteria; phylum Bacteroidota; class Bacteroidia; order Bacteroidales; family JAOZQN01; genus JAOZQN01. The sequence continues at coordinate 3,832 of JAOZQN010000322.1, forward strand.
CTCACTAATAAAATTAGGATTTTTCTTTATTTCATCTCTCAAAAGATATAAAAATGCAGTTTTTAATCCACTAAAACTAAAACTGACTCCTTTTACTCTCGGTTTTGGAAAAACAAAAGCATCGGGATTTCCCAATTTTGCAAGCCTATCAACAATAGGACCTCCTGGATAGCCAAGCCCCATTACTTTTGCACATTTATCGTAAGCCTCACCTGCTGCGTCGTCTATGGTTTGTCCAATAATTTCCATGTCAAAATAATCACGAACAACCACAATTTGCGTATGTCCACCAGAAACTAAAAGGCTCAAAAATGGAAATTTAGGAACAATATTTTCCTTACCTTTTTCTTTCACAAAATGAGACAAAATATGCCCTTGCAAATGATTTACTTCAACAAGAGGAATATTATTTGCCAAAGCAAAACCTTTTGAAAATGAAGTTCCTACAAGCAGAGAGCCAAGTAATCCAGGACCTCTTGTAAAAGCAATTGCACTAATATCAGATTTTTTTATGCCAGCATCTTTAATTGCCTTATCAACTACTGGAACAATATTTTGCTGATGAGCCCTCGAAGCTAATTCTGGCACCACGCCACCATAAGCCTCATGAACAGTCTGATTAGCAATTACATTAGAAAGTAAATATCCGTCTTCAATTACAGAAGCGGAAGTATCGTCGCAAGAAGATTCTATACCAAGTATTATACTCATTCTTTTTCAGGTTACAGGTTACAGGTTTCAAGTTACAGGTTGCAGGTTACCTTGTAACGCTTTGCGTAACCTGTAACATGCAACCTGAAACTTGCAACTTATCTGTTTTCTCTTTTTTCTTTCATTGCTGCTCTAACTTTTTGTTCAATTTCGTCGAACATTTCTGGATTGTCAAGGAATAATTGTTTTACATTTTCACGTCCTTGTCCGAGTTTTGTTTCGCCGTAGCTAAACCACGAACCGCTTTTTTTAACAATATCCATATCAGTGGCAATATCTAAAACTTCACCAACTTTTGAAATTCCTATTCCAAACATTAAATCAAACTCTACTTTTCTAAATGGTGGAGCAACTTTATTTTTAACCACTTTTACACGTGTTCTGTTTCCAATAATTTCGTCTCCGTCTTTTATTTGTCCAATTCTACGAATATCAATACGTTGTGAGGCATAAAACTTAAGAGCATTACCACCAGTTGTAGTTTCTGGATTTCCAAACATTACACCAATTTTCTCTCTCAATTGATTGATAAAAATAAGGCAAGTATTTGTTTTGCCAATATTTGCAGTTAATTTCCTGAGAGCTTGTGACATAAGTCTTGCTTGCAAACCCATTCGAGAATCTCCCATTTCACCTTCAATTTCGGCTTTTGGAGTAAGTGCTGCCACAGAGTCAATTACGATAATATCTACAGCTCCCGAACGCACAAGATGATCGGCTATCTCAAGAGCCTGCTCACCATTATCTGGTTGAGAAATAAGTAATTCGTCGGTATCTACACCAAGTTTTTCGGCATAAAAACGGTCAAAAGCATGTTCTGCGTCTATAAATGCTGCGATACCTCCAAGTTTTTGAGCTTCAGCTATTGCATGTATTGTAAGGGTTGTTTTACCCGAAGATTCTGGTCCGTAAACTTCTACGACTCTGCCTCTTGGATAACCACCAATTCCGAGTGCATCGTCCAAAGCCACAGAGCCTGTTGGAATTGCCGGAATATCTGATATTGCTTGCGAGCCGAGTTTCATTATTGTGCCTTTGCCATAATTTTTGTCAATTTTATCCATTGTCAATTGCAAGGCTTTCATCTTTTTATCTCTTAAATCGTTGCTGGTATCCTTCTCTTTCTTTGCCATAATTTTTTTATTTGATTATTTATTAATTTTTATATTATTTTGGTTTGCAAAATTAATAAAAAAAAGCTTCTTAGCAAATAATTAAGTATATGGAAAAATAAAAACAATGTTTATTTATTTTGTAATATACTTATTGTCAGGCGAAAGCTAATTAAAAACTAAACACTTAAAACTAAGCACTTACTTATATTGCTGATATATAATTTTGGAATTTACAAAAAAGAAAGTAAATTTGTATTCCATAAAATTACAAAGAAAACAAAGTCAAAGGGAGACTTTAAGTCTCCCTTTGACTATATCTAGAAGAAAAAACATGAAAAATATAGAATTAATGTCTCCCGTAGGTAGTTACGAAACTCTGATGGCGGCAATACAAGGAGGAGCAAATTCAATTTATTTTGGTATCGGAAAATTAAATATGCGTTCAAAATCAACACATAACTTTACTGTTGATGATATTGAAAAAATAGTTGAAATTTGCCACAAAAATAACATAAGGGCTTACCTTGCATTAAACACCATTATCTACGACAAAGATATTGAGCAAATGAAACAGCTTGTAGATACCGCAAAAAAACATAAAATTACTGCTATAATAGCCTCAGATTTAGCCGTTATAACTTATACACGTAAACAAAATATAGAAGTTCATGCTTCTACTCAGCTAAATATCTGCAATATAGAGGCTGTTAGATTTTTTGCACAATTTACCGATGTAATGGTTTTGGCAAGAGAGCTGAATCTTACACAAGTAAAATACATTACAGATACAATTAAAAATGAGAACATTACAGGACCAAACGGCAAACTTGTAGAAATAGAAATTTTTATACACGGAGCATTGTGTATGGCAGTTTCTGGTAAATGTTATTTGAGCTTGCATGAGCAAAATTCGTCGGCAAATCGGGGAGCTTGTTTGCAAACTTGCCGCAAAGCATATACCGTTACCGAAAAAGAAAGTGGCTACCAACTTGAAGTTGATAATGAATATATTATGTCGCCAAAAGACCTCTGCACAATTGGTTTTATAGACGAAATTCTTGATGCAGGTGTTACCGTTCTCAAAATTGAAGGCAGAGCAAGACCTGCCGAATACGTAAAAACAGTTACAAACTCCTATCGTAAAGCTATTGAGGCTTATAACAACAAAACTCTGACAAAAGAATTGGCAAAAAGTTGGCACTCGGATTTAAAAACAGTCTTTAATAGAGGCTTTTGGGACGGATATTTTCTTGGGCAAAAATTTGGCGAATGGAACGACAGTTATGGTTCAAAAGCAGAAAAAAAGAAATTCTATATTGCCAAATGTACAAACTTTTTTAGCAAGATAGGAATTGGAGAATTTCTTTTGCAAGCAGGCGATCTGAAAATTGGCGACGAAATATTAATAATAGGACCAACAACAGGCGTAGTGGAAACAACAATAACCGAAATACGAAAAGATTTAGGAAAAATAGAACATGCAAAAAAAGGAGATTTAGTATCAATAGCAATGCCCGAAAAAATTAGACGAGCAGACAAACTTTATAAGTTGCTTTCAAAATAATTGTTTGAAATCCGAAAACCTAATTCACCAAAGTAAGTAGGTAATCATATATAAACGACACTTTTTAAGAGGCTATTTTTGTATTAGGCAAGGCAAAAAATATTTGCATATTACCTTATATGGTAATCTTTTTTAACGAAGCATAATGCTAAAATTGACCTTAAAAAGTGTCGTTTATATATGGTTAGGCAAATTAAAATAAATAATTACCCATTTAAACTTGTTTTTTTCCCTTTAACTGCTT
>JAOZQN010000323.1 GCA_029932195.1 Bacteroidales bacterium
AAAACCACACAAACCACTGACAACCAGCACAATGATATAGCCTTTAATTCATTCTGTTAAATATTCCATTTTGGTTAATTTGTTCAATTAAATAATTGACTTGTAGTGGATTTCGCCAATCTCGGTGTATCATTCTATGACAGTTTGAGCATAGAGGAACTACATTTTTTAAAGCAGTATCAATTGTTTTGTCTAATTCTTCATCTTGATATTTAAAAATTGGTTTAATATGATGAATTTCAATATATCCTTTTCCTGTTTGTTTGCCATAAAAATTATTAAAGCTGAATTTGCAAGCATCACACAATATATCATCATTCTTTGTATAATGCTCAATAGCTATCTTTCTCAATTTTGAGGAACGTTCATAAATTTTTGTCTCTACTAATTTTTTAACTCCCTCTTGAATCATTATTGTTTCATCAAATACTTCAATTTTTCTTTTTTCTTCTGATGATTTTTGAATAGTTCCAAGACCTTCTTTCAAATCATTCCATTGAAAATCATTTACAAGCAAGTATCTTAATTTATCCATATTTTCCTGTAAATATATTTCTCCTTTTGTAGCTAAATGAACAATACCGCTTTTATATTCAGCGAATCCAAATCGTTCAAATGTGTTGTGAGCTTTTAAATTTCTAACTTTCTGCGAAAACTTATCATCGTTTCGTCCTTTTAAAATATCTAAATCTTCCCCAGATGGATTCAGCAAATCTCTTAACTTCGGAATAAGCTCAGAAGTTGAAAGTCCTTTTGTTTTTGATAAACTCATCAAAAATAGAGATGGTAGAATAAGTTGTTTTTCTGTTATTCTTGTCATAAGTTAATAATTCCGAATTAATAAATGTTCTGTTTTTTTATTGTTACGATTCATAAAACTAACTAAATATGTTTTGTCAAACATACCAATATTAAGACCTTTATTGTCATATAAATTTAAAATAAAATCTGTATTTTTTATTATCATCATCCATTTTGCTCTTGTTTTATGAATAAGATAATTTGCTAACCTTTTTTGGTCATTTTTATTAAACTCATTTTGTGCATATGTGCTAAACTCTGTATCATATGGCGGGTCAAGAAAAATAAAGTCATTTTTAGTTGCTTGATATTTTTCAAAAAACACTTCAAAATCTGCGTTTTCAATCGTTGTATTTTCTAAATGTTTTTGTAATGCTTTTGATTTTAAATACTCTATTTTTTTTGTGAAATTTTTACTATTATATCCAATTCCGCCGTATGGAACATTAAATTCACCTTTTGAATTATACCTAAACATTCCACTATAAGCATAATTTCTGATAAAAAGGAATATTGCTGATGCAAATGCTGGTTTTATTTTATAAGTTCCGTTTGAATTATAAAAATGTCTGAAATGCATATAAAATGCACTTTTAAAAGCTGTTTCAATATTATCTAAAATGTCATTATCAGGTAATTTGTGTTTTTTTATTTCAAGTTCTTTCATTCTCTTTATTTTACGAACAAGATTTTTTTTAATCTCATTTATAAAATTTTCAATGTTAAAGTTGAAAATTGTTGAAAACATACCATTAAATTCTTCTGAATGTTTTAAAATAAATTCAAATAATTGATTCGTTAATGTCTCAATTTCAATAATATTATTTGAGTATTTTTTGTAAAGTTCAATAAAAAAAGTTTTGTTTCTATAAGCTACTTTTGTTAACATTTCCCAGTTGTGAGTAATTTCATCAAGAGCTGTGAAGAAGTCGTTTCTTTCTTCTGATTTGATTATTTTATAGAGACTAATTAATTCTTCGGACTTGTCATTGATAAAAGCTTTTTTTGATTGAAGAGCTGTATAAACAGAACCACCACCAACAAACGGTTCATAATAATTATCAAAATGTGGCATATTTGGAATAATATATTTTAATTCCTTTTCTTTTCCACCTGCCCACTTTACGATTGGTTCTAATTTTTTGTCTTTTGAGTAATTTGCAAAACCTATACTATTTTGATTATAGGTTACAACTGGTTCTTTAACTATATTTTGTGTTACATTCATTTTACAAAGTTATCAAGTTATTTTTATTTTTTGTTTTTTGAGTTGGCTATATCGGAAATGTGCTTGTGGCGGACATTTTTTTGTTTTTTGTGTAGCCTTAGGCGGAACAAAAAGCAAAAAAATGACTGACATCAAGCACAATGTTAAGGGTTTTTTATTGTTGCTTTTATATCTGTTATTAACTTTTTCAATGTTTCATATCTAAAATCATAAGTCCAATTATTATCGCAAAATTCTAATGCTAAATTATTTTGGCTTTGTCCGATTATTAGTGAATTAAATTTATTTCCTTCTGTTTTAAGATTTTCAACTCTTTTTAAAGTTGTATTGTCTAAACGCCCAAAAATACCGTCTGTTATTATTAATAAATCCGCTTTTTTATAATTTTTTGTTTGCATTTGATTTACGGCTTCTTTTACTGCTTCTGTTGCATCTGTTCCACCATAAAAGGACATTTGTAGAAATTCTATTAACTTTGGTAATGAGTTTTTGATATTTGTTAATTCAAATTTCTCTATGCCAGTTGAAAATGAAATTAAAAAAGCTTTTCGTTTTTCTTTTAATGCTATTTTTGTTATTGCAAATGCTATAACTTTGGCAAAATGTTCTGGTTGTCCGTGCATTGAACCGCTTGTGTCAATAGCCAAAATAAAAGGTCCCTTATCTAATTCTTTTTCTTTTTGTCTTGTTTCCGTTGTTTTTCTTGTTTCATAATCTTTTTGTTTACTGATAAATTCATAAGATTGTAATTTTTTTTCAGCATATCGTTTAAAAAAGATGCTTTCTGTTGCTAAATCGCTAAATAAAGCTAATTCAGTTGGCAATAAATGGTTTAAGTCGTTACTTTCTGTTATTCCTATTAGTTCTGATTTTCCGGAATGATTAATTTTAAATTTATTTATTATTTCAATATTTTCAAATTCTTCTTCTTCAAGTTCTGTTTCTGCTCGTCTGTATTTACCAAGTAAATTTGCTAATTCTTGAAGTTCTTTTTGTTGTTCTAATATTTCTGAATATTTTTGAATTAGTTTAAAATTAACATTATGCCAATTTCCTTTTGACATATCCCACAATCTGCCCGGATTTGAAAAATCAATCATAAAAGGCGACAATAATTCTAACATTTTTTTTAATTTTTCAATTTCTTCATATAGCTTTTTCAAAAATTTTGTTCTTATTTTATCTATCCTTTCGATTTCTTCTTGTATAATTTTAAAATTTAATTTATTTTCCCATTCAGATATTATTGATTGTTGAATATCTGTGTATGAGTAATCTAATTTTTGATTATTTTCTAATTGATTTATTTCATTTTTAATTTCTTTTTTTGTCTTTTTAATTATTTTTAAAATTTTATTGTTTTCTGTTATATCATTATTATTTTTTATACTTTCAATTATTTCATTTTCTTTTTTATTTGCATTTTCTAAGCGTATTTTTAGTCTTTTTAGTTTCTTCTCAACTATTTTAATATCTATTTTCTCATTTACTTCATCAAAATCGAGTAAATTATTAAATTTTGAATTATATATTTCTGTTTCTATATCGGGATAATACTTAGTAATGAATGTTTCTATAACATTGTCATCTTCAATCCATAAATCTATAAATTCATCTTCTTTTAGATTTTTGAAATTATTTAAAAGTTGTTTTTCTTCTGAATATTGAGTTGTCTTATCAGTATCATATAAGTTTTCTAATAATTCAAATAGTTTTTTTGAAAGTTCAATTTGAAAATTTGGATTTTTTTTAATTATATCTTTTATTTCGTTATCAGAAATAAACATATTGATTGTATCAACATATTTTTTTTCAATATTTGATTTTTCAACAGGAATAATTTCCCAATCACTTACGATTTTAGCAATTTTTTTGCGTTCCTTTTTATTTGCAACTTTACCAAATCGTATAAATCGTTCGTATATGTCATTAGTATATGTTGCTGTATTCATTTTTTAATTTATCTGCGGTTAATTTTAATTCATAAAGCTGTCTAATTGTTTGATTAAGATTGTGTTCTGGTATATCTGCATAATTTCTACTCACAAAGATATTGCTTTTTAATTCGGCAAGTTCATTTCTTTTATAATTTTCTATCTCATTTATCGTTTTATTTATACTTTCTTTTATATTCTTTATTTTCTTATTCCATTCTGTAATAATTGCTTGATGTGGTCGGATTTTTTTTATTTCTTTTCTTTGTTTTTTATCTGTTTCTATACTTAATAATTGTTGTGTATTTCCATACCCCCATTGGTCGTGTTTAATTATTTCAATGCTGTCTTCTTTAATATTATTGATAGCAATAAAAAAAGTTGACTTTTGCCCATTAATGTCATATAAATAAATTTGATTTCTTGTTCTATTATAAGTTTTTGTTTTTGATATATCAGTAATTTTTAGATACTCATATTTTTTGTTGTAATTTCTTGATTTAAGATAATTATTGCTGTCAATTATTTTATAGTAATTTTCGTTATTTATGATGTGTATTTTTTTCTCATAAAATGAAACAATATGAACTTTTTTAGTTTGGCTGTTAATGTCGTATTCCAATTCTTGTAAATCTTGTGAAAAATATGAAAGGTTAAATTTTAGAGAATAACCGTGTTTTTTAATTGCATCTTCAACAAATTCCGTAACAATTTTAATGTGTTCAATTTCGTCCCACAATGTGTGTGAAATTAAAAAACAGTCCATTAAATCAATTTTAATTCTGTTATTTAAATATGCACTTGTTTGTAATAATTTCACAATTTTTTTCCAGCGTCTGTCTGAAATATATATTGGGCGTTCTGTATCTTCTTTTTTGTTATATTCATTTATGTAATGTCTAATTACATTGATAACATTTAATGCTTCGTCTGAAATAACAACTTCGTTAATTTCTGCTTGCCAATTTTCATATTCTTTCTCTGTAATTTTGTTTTTATCGTCTAAATTAATTTTAAAAGGGTCAAAATTAGTTCTTATAAAATCATTAAATTTTTGCGGATTTGTTATGTTCGTAACAAAGTAACGAACAATAAATCTATCCCAAAGAGCTTCAAGACCTTCTCCTTTTGCAGGTAATTCATTTGAAGCAGAAATTAAACCTTTTAAATTTATTTTTTCTTCTTGCTGTCCGTTTCTATATATCTTTTCATTTATTGCAGTTAGTAATGAATTTTGAATTGATGGTCCGGCTTTCCATATTTCATCAAGAAATACAACATCAGCCCAAGGTAAGTATTTTTCCGTTTTTCTTTCGTAAATATCGTGGTCTTTAAGTTTAGAAATAGCAACGGGACCAAATATCTCGTCTGGCGTGCTAAATCTATTCATTAAATATTCAAATGATTTTCCAGATTTAAAAATATGTTTTAATCGTCTTGCAATTAAACTTTTTGCAACTCCGGGGGGACCGAGTAGAAAAATACTTTCGCCTGCAATAGCAGTTAGTAAAGCTAATTGTATTACTTCTTCTCGTTCAATTAAATTTTCATTTAAAGCGTGTAATATTTTGTTTATTCTTTCTTTCATTTATTGTTTTTGCTTTGTTATTTTTAGTAACCCTTAACGGAAACTGCTACCGGTGGAGTTTATTTTGGTTTTTGGGTGGGCTTGAGTAGGGGAGCAAAGCGACCCGGAACAAGCCCACCCAAAAACCAAAATAAATTATCAACCGAGCAAATGTTAGCACCTTTTGTTTTCATTATCTTTGTTAAATTGCATTCCAAAAATTAAAATATCATCAGTTTGCTCGTTTTTGCCCTTCCATTTCATAAAAACGTTATTCAATTTATTTTTCTGTATTTCCATTGGCAAATCATGAATTTCAAGCAATAATTCTTTAAATTTAACAGACCTGAATTTTTTATTATCCCTTTCGCCGAATTGGTCTTGAAAACCGTCTGAATAAATATAAATCAGGTCATTGTTTTGTAACTGTATTTCATTATTTTTAAAAGTTTTTTCTTCCGGATAAAAACCTATTGGATTTCGAGTTGCTTTATATTCAATTAATTCTTCGTTTCTTATAATTATTAGTGGATTGAATGCACCTGCATACTGCAAAATATTTGTTTCGGTATTAATTGCACAAAGGGCAATATCAAGTCCGTTGTTGTTATTTGAGCCAAATTCTTTAAATGTTTTTTTGAAACGTTCTCTTAAAATTTCCAGAACTGTTGCAGGATTATAGACGGTTTTATTTTTTGTGGTTTCATGTAAATATGTTATACCAAGCATTGTAAGAAATCCACCAGGAACGCCGTGTCCTGTGCAATCTGCAACTGCAATAATTATATGTTTACCAATTTTGTTGATATAATAAAAATCACCACTTACTTTTTCTTTTGGTTTGTTAAATATAAAATATTCGTTTAAGTAGTTGTCAATTATTTTTTTGCTTGTTAAAAGTGCTCGTTGTATTGTTTCTGCATAAATTATACTGTCTGTTATATTTTTGTGTGCTTCTTCAATTTTTTGTTTTTGAAGTTTTAATAATTTTTCTTTTCTTTTTGTTTCAGTTAAGTCTATTACAACTACATGCAGGGATGTTTTGTTTTCATACAGAATTGCAGTCAGCCATATTTCTGTCGGAAATTCGGTATTATCAAAATGTTTGTGTATCCATTCAAATTTATAAAAGCCTTGTTTTAATGCTATCGTAATATTTTCTTGTGCTTTTATTTCAGATGGTTGTCCGTCTTGTTGATACTTTGGTGATAATAATTCAGGTGTAATTTCTAATTGTGTATTTTTTATATCAAAAAGGATTGATGCTGCTTTGTTATAAAAAATGAATTTTCCGTTTTGCAGAATTAATGTAGCATTTCTGCTTTTTTCAAAAAGAACTCTATATTTTTTTTCGTTTAATTTTAAAGCTTGTTCGACTTCTTTACGCTCTGTAATATCTCTCAAAACCATTTGTATTGCATACACTTTATTGTTGCTGATTAAAGGAACAAAAGTGTGTTCAACAGGAAACGGTGCTTTATTTTTTGGTTTATACATAAATTCAAAATTTCCGCTTTTATGTGTTTTTACAACTTCTGTAATTAATTTTACAGCTTGATGATAATCATTTTCATGTGCAAAATATTTTGACATTTCATTTCCGATTTCTTCTTCCGGCTTATATCCACCAAATTTTTCTGTTGCCGGACTTACATACAATAATTTGCCTGTTGTTGATATTCTAACAACTACGTCTTTCATTATTTCTGTCAGTAATCGGTAATTTTCTTTGCTCTCTTTTATAATTTCTTCTGCATTTTTACGTTCTGTAATATCTACTACGGCTGTAACTCTAATTTTTTTACCTTTATAATTATATCTCCTTCCGTGAAATTCTGCATGAAATGTTGTGCCATCTTTTTTTTGTGCAATTGCATCGTAAGGCTTTTCGTAGCCTGAAAGTATATTTTTAGT
>JAOZQN010000324.1 GCA_029932195.1 Bacteroidales bacterium
ACTGGGGGAACTTTTATTATAAAAACATAAAATTATTAACACCTTAGGGTGGGGGAGTTTGGCACAGGGAAATCTATTAAACTTTCGGCAACAATACCACGCATTCCTATTATTTGTGCAGCTTGTGCAACCTCGTCCTGATAAAAATACATATTATTAAAGCAAGTTGTTCCACTATTTATCATCTCAATCATAGCAAGTTCAGAGCCCATACGAACAAATTGAGCGTCAACAAATTGAGCTTCTGCTGGGAAGATATAATTAGTAAGCCAATCGTGTAAATATAAATCATCGGCAAGCCCTCTGAAAATGGTCATTCCCATGTGTGTGTGGGCGTTTACAAATCCAGGCATAACAATTTTTCCTTCGGCATTAATAACTTCTTTTGCCGAATATTTTGCAAAAACATCTTCGGTATTTCCAATATCTATAATTTCATCTCCTTTTATAACTATTGTTCCGTTTTCGTAGATATTTCCTGTTTTATCAATAGTAACAACAAGTCCATTAGTTACAATTAAATCAGCATTATACAAATTGTTATTCTCTTTTTGAGAGTTTTCGCAAGCACTCATAAAAATAACAATTATTAGTCCTACAATAATATTTCTTTTGTTCATATAAGAGATTAGTTAAAAGTTATAATAAAGTTTTAAAAAATAGTAAAATTTAACAAAGATATATAATTTAGAATTAAGAATAAAATTTATTTTTTACTTGGGAATAAAAATAGTTATTTGTATTTTTACCGCAATTATTATTTATCTAAACTTATACTAAATTATTATTAAGATGGTAATTTAGTATTATAAAAAAAAGACAAACTATGTTAGATCAATTTAAAAATACAGCAGATTTTTTAAAAGGTAAAATAACTTTTGAACCTGAAGTAGGAATAATTCTTGGAAGTGGACTTGGAGGTCTTGGTAATAAAATTGAAAATCAGGTAGCTATACCATATTCCGAAATTCCAAATTTCCCCGTTTCTACAGTTGAAGGACATTCTGGACAATTAATTTTTGGACAACTTGGAGGCAAAAATGTTGTTGCTATGCAAGGTAGATTTCATTATTATGAAGGTTATGGAATGAAAGAAGTTACTTTTCCTGTGAGGGTTATGAAATTTTTGGGTGTAAAATATTTGATAGTTTCAAATGCTGCAGGTGGACTTAATCCAAAATACAAAGTAGGTGATTTAATGTTAATCACAGACCACATCAATTATTTTCCAGAAAATCCTTTGCGAGGCAAAAATTTTAAAGAGTTTGGTGTGCGTTTCCCCGATATGAGTCAAACTTACAATCCTGATTTGATAAAACTGGCAGAAGAGGTAGCCAATGAGAATGGAATTGCTTATCAAAAAGGAGTTTATATTGGTAGCACAGGTCCAACTTTGGAGACCAAAGCCGAATACCGATTATTTAGAATTTTTGGAGCCGATGCAACAGGAATGTCCACTGTGCCAGAGGTTATTGTGGCACACCATCAAGGAATGAAATGCTTTGGAATGTCTGTAATCACAAATGTTAGTGAGCCAGAAAATCCCGAAGAAGAAACTACTCATGACGAAGTTCAAAATGTAGCAGGAACTGTTGAGCCAAAAATGACCGCAATTATTACTGGCTTAATTAATAGAATTTAAAGTATAGGGGACTCCTATAAACCCAAATCTCTACATTATTCAAAATATTTAAAATACTTATTTACAAGAGTAAGCTCAAATTTCAAATATTTTTGAAAGCCTTGATATTTGGGTTTTTAGGAATCCTCTACACCAAATTGTTGTAATAATTATAATTTAAAAAATGAATTATTTTTTGTTTATTTTTATTCAGAAAGTCCTTACTCTTACTATTGTTCTTGCAGTTTGCAAGTAGTAGTTCTTTGTAAAACTATAAATTTACAGAAAAAACAACTAATTTTATCGTCCGCCCGGCTCACAACGATTTGGCTGATATACACAACTTAATAAATCTGTCAAATAAAAGAGTAAAAATATAATTTTCAGAAAAAAAACAATAAAATATTTGTAATTTAAAAAACAAATTATATCTTTGCACCGAAAAACAATTATAGTCAGTTTGTTTGAAAAATATTTGAAATGGAAGTTGTTAATACAAAAAATAAAATATTAAGAGTGGCATCTAAACTATTTAGTCGCTACGGATTTTATAAAACCTCAATGGACGAAATTGCTAAAATAGCAAGAAAAGCAAAAGGTTCTTTGTATTATCACTTTAAAAGTAAAGAAGAATTATTTACTGAGGTCGTTGAAATAGAAATTAAAAATTTAAAAACAGAATTATCTACAATTATAAATAACGATAAGTTATCTGCTGATGTGAAAATAAGAGAGTATTTAATTCGAAGAATGGAGATTTTAAATTCTGCGGCAAATTACCACGAAACAATTAGAGCGGACTTTTTTGAACATTTTGATTTTATTGATAATTTGAGAAATGATTTAGATAGTTGGGAAAAAGCTCAACTTAAATATATACTTGAACAAGGGGTAAATAATGGTATTTTTGAAAATCAAAATGGTAATATAGAAGTATTACTGGACGTATTTATTATGGTTTTGAAAGGTTTAGAGATTCCGTTTTTCTTGCAAAATAAATATGAAAAATATTCTCCACATTTCGAAGATTTATCAAAAATATTAATTAAAGGATTAAGTAAATAAACCCTGTCGGCGTTTAAAAATACTTTAAAAAAAATGAAAAACGCTCATTTTTTTTGTCATAAAACTGACCAAAAAAACATATTTAGTCTAATAATAAAATAATAATTATGTATATTAATAAAATCTCACATTATTTGCCCGAACAAATAGTTCCCAACAGTTATTTTAAAGATAAAAATGGACTGTCTGACGAATGGATAACAAAGAGGACAGGAATAAAAGAGCGTAGAGTTGCATCTCGTAAAGAAAATGCGAATACAATGGCAGTTGATGCTGTAAAAGAGGCAGTTATGGGTCTTTCATATCCAGTTTCGGAGGTTGATTTAATTGTGGGAGCAACTTATAGTCCTTATGATACGGTTGTTGGAGTGGCACATTTTGTGCAAAATATTTTTAATATAGACAAAGCAAAAGCGGTAACAATAACTTCTGCATGTTCTTCTTTTGTGAATGCCGTTGAAATTATTGAAGGATATTTTGCTATGAATAAAGCCGAAAAAGCATTAATTATTGCATCGGAACATAATTCTGCATATCATACGGAGGAAGACGAACAGTCGGGGCATCTTTTTGGCGACGGAGCTGCGGCTATTTTTATTTCTAAAAATAAAATATCAGACAACGATATTGAGATTATTGATGTTGCAACAAAAGGACTGGGAAATATTGGCAAAGCATCAGAAGCCGTGTGTTTGAAACCTATTAATGGAGGAATTACAATGCCTTTTGGTAAAGATGTTTTTATTAATGCAAACAAATATATGATAAATGGTTTAACCGAAATTCTTGATAAAAATAACCTTTCTATTGATGACATAAATTATGTAATTCCGCATCAAGCTAATTTACGGATAATTGAACATATTAGAAAAAAATTAAATTTAAACGAAGAAAAAATGCTTGTAAATATAGACAAACTGGGGAATACCGGTTGTGCAAGCACTCCAATAGCACTTTCTCAAAATCAGTATAAATTAAAAAAAGGAGACTTAATTGGAATAACTGTTTTTGGTGGCGGATATTCAAACGGTGCTATTTTATTACGAAAATAATTTTTTTGGCATTTTTTCATTAATTAAAAATAAAAAATGCCAAAATTTTTTAACCAAAAACTGACTAAAAAACAAAATGCGTGCAAACAAAACAAAAAATTTCTAAACAAAATAAAAAACCTCTAAACAAAACTAAAATGAAAGAACTTATAATAGAAACAATGTGTAGATTATCATCTGATATAAAAGTATCCGAAATTACTCCAAAAAGTTCATTCGAGGATTTGGGTTTTAATAATATTGACCTTACAGAATTAATTATGGATATTGAAAACAACTTAAACATTTCGGCAGATATAGAAACTTATTACACAAAAACAGTAAATGAATTGGTAGCACAATTAAATAATTAAATATTTTCTATTCGGAGTGCGACTTCAAGTCGCACCCCGAATAAATTTGCGAATATTTGTCTTTTTTATAAACAAATTATTGCACCCTAATGGGGTGCTATCAATTCATTATCAATTAGTTCTATCGTTATTTTGCACCGCTGGTGCAATAAAGTGGAAATATTATTCAAAAATTAAAAAATTAAAAATGGAAAAATTAGCACAATTAGTAATTAAATTAAAATGGTTAATAATCGCAGTTGTAGTTGGACTAACAGTTCTTTTTGGCTATCAACTAAAAAATATTACAATCAATTCGGACATAATAAGTTCTTTGCCAGACGACGACCCTACTGCCAAATTGTATAAAGATATAGGTTCGGAGTTTGGTGGTAATGACATGGTAATGATTGCTTTGGAAACTGAAGATGTTTTTACAACAGAAGTTTTAGAACACGTAAAACAAATTACAGATAGCCTAAAAATAACAGAAGGCATTGCCACAGTAACAAGTATTACTGATGTTTTGGATATTAAAAGCGATGAATATGGTCTTGAAATAGGAAAATTAGTTGATGAATACGAACTTCCTACTACCCAAGCACAATTAGACAGTCTGAAAGATTATGTTTTTTCAAAAGAAATGTATAAAGGTTCAATTGTTTCAGAAGACGGAACAGCAACTCTTGTTTTATTTACTTTACTTCCTGATGCTGACAAACAAGCAGTTGCAAAAGAAGTTAAAGAAAAAATTGAAGCAATAGGTTTGCCAGAAACCCTTTATTTTGGTGGCTTGCCAATGATGATGAACGACATTACTTATTTAATTGTTGCCGATATGGTTTGGTTAATACCGATTGTATTTATTTTAATTGCACTTATATTATTGCTAAGTTTTCGTTCTGTGCGAGGCGTTGTATTACCATTGCTTACGGCAGCACTTGCAGTTATTTGGACACTCGGAATTATGGTATTAACTGGTTATGAAATAACAATTATTTCAAATATTATTCCTATAATATTACTTGCCGTAGGTAGTGCCTATACAATACACGTAATAAACAGCATCAATTTAAGTGAAGAAGAAGACCGAAAAAAAGCATTACTCAAAGCTCTTTCATATATTATAGTTCCAGTAATATTGGCTTCGGTAACAACCGCAATAGGTTTTATGTCGTTCGTATTCGGTGCATATCTTACAATGATACGTGATTTTGGAATGTTCACTGCACTCGGAACATTAATAGCATTAATACTTTCAATATTCTTTGTGCCAGCTGTTATTTCTGCATTCTCAATGTATAAAAATACTGAAAAGCTAAAAAAGAACAAGGAAAATGAAAAAAATATTATATCCAATTTGATACTTCAACCTCTTATAAGTCTTTTATTTAAACACCCAAAATCCATTTTTATAACTTGGGGAGTATTAATTCTATTTAGTATTGGAGGAATGTTTATTATTGAAACAAGTGTAAACATGGCTGATTATTTTAAAGATGATAATCCAACAAGAGTTGCCGAAGATATTATGCAAGAAAAATTTGGTGGTTCAATGCCTGTTTTTATTGTATTTGAAGGAGATATGCAAAGTCCAGAAGTTTTAAAATTAATGAAAAAAACTGGCGATTTTATGGAAACAGACTCAAATATTAACATGACTCAATCGGTAGCAGACCTTGTGGAACAAATGAATAACGCAATGGGAGAAGGCAAAAGAATTCCTGATGAAAAAGCTAAAATTGAGCAATTATGGTTTTTATTAGACGGACAAGATATAATGTCGCAACTTGTAAGCGATGAGCTTGACAGAGGAATTATTCAATCAAAATTTGCATCAATCAACACAGATGATATTGAAATATTCAATAAAAACATGATAGAATTTATTGCAGAAAATTCAACAGAAAATTGCAAAATAGAACTGACTGGTATGCCTTCTGTTTATATTAAGCTAAATAACAGTCTTATAAACAGTCAATTTAGCAGTCTGATAATTGCAATATTTATGGTGCTTATTATTGTTGGTTTAATATTACGCTCGCCATCAAAAGGAGTATTTGCCGCTATTCCTGTTGTTGCCACAATTATAGTATTGTTTGGTTTTATGGGTGTAACTGGCATTCCACTTGATATTGCAACTGTTCTCGTAGGAAGTATTGCACTTGGTATTGGCATAGATTATTCTATTCATGTAATTACAGGTTTTAATTTTAAATTAAAAGAAACAGGAGACGTGCAAAAAGCAATTGAACACACTATAATGACAAGCGGAAAAGCAATTGTTATAAATGTATCATCTGTTGCAGCAGGATTTTTGGTTTTATTATTTTCACAGTTAGTTCCATTACAAAGTTTTGGTTTACTCGTAGCAATCAGCATGGTAGGTTCGGGAGCAGGAGCTTTAACTTTACTTCCTGTAGTTTTAATTCTCGCAAACAGAAAAATTAAATTAAAATAATATGCAAACACAAACTCAGACACAAATACAAACTCAAACTATTGATATAGTTAAAATAATAAAAGAAAGTAATTCAAAACTGCTAAAAAAACTTCCAGATTTTGTGGTAAAAATGCTTATTAAAATAAGCAAAATTGACGAAATAAATGAAATAATAACCAAATATTCAGATTATCAAGGAGTAGATTTTTTGCCAAAAATAATTGAGTATCTTAAACTTAATGTTGAAATAGAGGGTTTAGAAAATCTACCCGAAGACGGAAGATGTATTTTTGTTGCCAATCACCCATTTGGAATTTTAGACGGTCTAATACTCACAAATATTGTTGGCAACAAATATGGAAAACTGCAAGCTGTTGGAAATGAGTATTTTAATATTGTTCCTAATTTAAACCCAATAATTGCAAATGTTAGTGTTTTTGGTGAAAATCCTAAAAAATATCTGTTAGAATTAAATGAAATTTATAAATCTGACATGCCAATAACACATTTTCCTTACGGCTTGGTGTCTCGTATTCATAAGTTTAAGGTGCAAGACAAGGATTGGACAAAAAGTTTTATCAAAAAATCTATTCAAAATAAACGAAATATTGTCCCTATTAGATTTTATGGCAGAAATTCAAATTTATTTTATGCAATATTTTTATTCCGCAAAATATTTAGAATAAAAATAAATCTTGAAATGGCTCTTTTAACCCGAGAATTAGTTAGAAAAAAAGGTAAAACAATTAAAGTCAGTATAGACCGTCCTATACATCACAATTTTTTTAAAAACAAACTTTCACACAAGGAAAACGCCGAATTAGTAAGGTCTCTTGTGTATAATTTAAAACACAAATAATCAAATTTATTAACTTTTAAACTTAAATTAAAATGAAAAATTCAAAATTATCAGTATTAGTAATCGC